>JBKJUT010000067.1:0-8097 GCA_046590515.1 Ferruginibacter sp. | reverse complement strand
TGTTGTAACCTGGCCATTATTGCAGGCGCACAGGATTTTAAAGGTCAATGGAAAGGCCAGTTCACAGATAAAAGTACATCGTTTGTCAATTGGGCTGGTGATAAATGCGATTATGTTCTGGAACTGGAAACGACCGGTAATAAAGTTAATGGTTACTCTTACACCTATTTTACTGATGCCGGCAGGAAGTATTATACTATCTGCAAATTAGAAGGAACCATAGACCGGAAAACCCGTTATGTGGAAGTAAGAGAAACGGAACGTACCAAAACCAATGTGCCCAATAATATCCGTAATTGTTTCCAGGTTCATAAACTTACCTATTTCAAAAACGGAGACCAGGAGACGCTCGATGGAAGTTGGGAACCGGCACCTAACCAACAGGGTGACTGCGGATTCGGCATAACCCAGTTAACCCGTCGGGTTTTGCAAAGTAATACTGCCGGATTTTCAAGACAAAGAATACCACAGTCCAGGCCAGTGGAGGGCCGCTCCCATTCTACGGTTGTAAAAGTAAAACCAGGAAAGGAACAAAAAGTCCTGCGCCAGTCAAAAGAGCCGGCTGATCTGAATATGGAAAAAAAGAGTGCGGACCGATTGTCACCCACGATTACACTTCCCGGCCAGGATAAAGTGATGATTCAACCCGAATTCAAGAAGCGCAACCAGGATGTGATACAAACTTTACGGATCAGTAATGAGGTGGTAAGAGTAGAATTGTACGACAATGGCGAAGTGGATGGAGATAGTGTGTCACTTTTTTATAACGGAAAAGTTCTGGCCGCCCACCAACGTTTAACGGAAAAAGCGATAACTTTTATTTTACCTGTTGATAAGTCTATAGAGATCAATGAACTGGTAATGTACGCCGATAACCTGGGTACTATTCCTCCGAATACAGCATTGATGGTGGTTATGGATGGGGTAAAACGTTATGAGGTGCGAATCACTTCTGACCTGCAAAAAAGCGGGGTAATTCATTTTATACCTGAATCCAAAAACCGCCAGGGCAATTAAAAACGGAAGTTCCAGGTAACTGCCGGTATAACTGGAAATAATGAAACCTGTTTGGCCTGTACCTGCAATGATCCATCCAAAGGACTGCCCGTCTGGTCAAAATAAATAAAGTATGGATTTTTGCGGCTATACACGTTATAGATACTGAATACCCACTCCGATTTCCACTTACGTCCTTCATTTTTCCGTGGCGAATAGGTGGCCGAAACATCTAACCGGTGGTAAGAAGGTAACCGGTATTCATTAATACGGCTATACTCTTGCGTTAGTACTCCTTCCACAATATAAAAACGCTGTGGCAAAGTGGCGGCATTTCCGCTCCCAAAAACAAAGGTGCCGGATAACTGCCATCTTTCGTTCAATTTATACATCCCCACTACCGACAGGTCTATTCTCCTGTCAAACTTTGCCGGGTAAGTTTTGCCATCATTCAAACCCTTAAATCTACGGTTAGTCCAGCTTAAAGTGCTGCCAATCCAACCCGTCAGGCGGCCGCGGCTTTTATTAAAGAACAGTTCCGTTCCATAACTCCATCCTTTCCCGAAGGTGAAAAAATCTTCAGTATCAGCCAGGGTGGTAGGAGTATATCCTTCCTCGTATTCAATTTGGTTGGTCATACTTTTATAATACACTTCAAGTGAAGTCTCATACATATTGGCCTGGTAATTTTTAAACAGGCCGGCGGCATATAGCCAGCTTTTTTGAGGATTCACTTTATAAGTGCTCGGCACCCAAAGATCTGTAGGCAAGGTAGTTCCCGCGTTACTGACCAGGTGTATATACTGGAGATTGCGGCTGGCAGAAGCTTTGAAGGATGTATTTTCGTTTATCGTATACCGTAAAGTAGCCCTGGGTTCGGCTCCTCCATATGTTTTTACAGCTTCTCCTTTTTTAAAAACCGTGCTGTCTGTACGGTTACCATTCACATCTACCGCATAAATTTTATAAGCACCCTTTTGCTGAAACATGGAATAACGTAAGCCAAAGTTAATCTTCCACCTGGGGTGAATATCCCAATCATCCTGGATGTACACAGCGGCTTCATCAGCAAATTTTACCTGGGCATTTTTTGGAGTAAAAACAATTGAATCCTGGTTACCGCTTACAACGGATGGCGTAAAGCGATGGTGGGTATATAAACCACCAAATTTAATACTGTGCCTGGAGTATGGGTAGAAATCATAATCCTGTTTGATCGATAGGTCACGGATGCCGGAAAAAAGTTTCAACTCAAAATTATTCTGGGCAGCTTTAAAAGTGAATTGGTAATCGTTATACACTGCCGTAGTGTTTGCAAACAGTTTATTATTAAATACATGGTTCCACCGCAGAGTACCGGTCGCGTTTCCCCAGGGAATATTTACTTTAAGGCTTTGCCTCCCGTTTACAAAATCAAACACATCACGACCGAAATATCCGCTTACATACAAACGGTCTTTTTCATTGAATTTGTAATTGACTTTGGCATTTAAATCATAGAAATAATAGCCGGATCCATAAAACTGGCTGGATTTTTTTATAAATCCTTTTGCCAGGGCATCTACATAGGTACGTCGTCCACTTATTATAAATGAAGCCTTATCTTTTTTGACAGGCCCTTGTATTGACAGGCGTGAAGCAATCAAACCAATCCCGCCTTCTACCTGGAATCGCTGGTTATTTCCTTCCTTCATCGATACGTCAAGCACACTTGATAACCGGCCACCATACCGTGCGGGCATACCTCCTTTTATAAGAGTTACATTTTTTATAGCATCTGCATTAAAAATTGAAAAGAAACCGAAAAGATGGCCGGTATTATACACCACTGCATCATCAAGCATGATGAGGTTCTGGTCGGGGCCGCCACCACGTACATAGATACCCGAACTTCCTTCCCCGGCGTTACGGACACCTGGCAGTAATTGCACCACCTTCAGCAAATCTACTTCTCCCAGGAAGGCAGGCACAGATTTTATTTCAGAAATTGGCAGGGAAATATTTCCCATTTGCGCGCTCTCCGTATTTTTTTCTCTTTTCCTTGCGGTAAGCACCACTTCTGCAGAAAGCACGGCCCAGGATTCAAGGTTGAAATTGTGTGATACATCTGCCAAAAGCTGAAGGGAAAAATTTCTGGGTTGGTAACCTACATAAGAAACTACCAGGTTGTATTTTCCTTCCGGTAAAGTGATAGAATAAAACCCGTATTGATTGCTGCTGACCGTCCTGGGAAAGCCCTCAACGCTAACAGTAGCACCCAGCATAGTTTCTCCGCTGGCGGCATCTTTCACATATCCGCTAAGTGTGAATTTATTCTGTGCCGGAGCACTCAATCCAGCCAATACTAAAATCACAAAGGGAAGATATTTCATAAGGAATGCTTATTGCGCCTTAATAGTGTCCATAATTTCTCCGCAATGCAGCATGGTGCCTTTGTACTTTGGATGATTCCTGCCGAGGTATGGATTAAGAATTTCCTGGTTATCACTTATCCAGTTGGCTCCGTTGTCATCTCCAAAAGCCATAGGGCAATGTTGCAGATAAAGATTTGGGCCTTCGTAATTGATAGTTCTGAAAAATCCTGGATACATCATTTCCGTAATCATGCTGAAATCTTTCCGCATTTCGTCCAGGCTGCCCTGTTGCACTAATGATTCTGCATTGGCTTTAATGTCCTGCACTGAGGCTGTAGCCGTTTCAAAAATCATAGCGGTATCCTTCTTTAATTCCTGTAAAGGTAACCTGTCCAGTAAACCCAGGAAACGATTGGTTTCCAGTTTAACCAGGCCGGTATCAGCATTTACCAACCCGGTTTTGATAGCATGGTAAGCACCCATCAGGCTATCTACACCTGAATTAAATGTTTCAGAGTGCTTTTTAAGGGTTATGGCAGCCAGTTTTTCATCCTGCACATTAGAATTTCCGGATTTAAAATAGAAACGATAAATGATGAAACCTACCAATACCAGCAGGAGTAGGATGAAAATTCTCTTCATGCGTAAAATTTTGACAAAGTTACATTATAAGCCTAATTCATGCTTAATAGTTTAGTGGATAGGTTACTTTTGCGAAAATATAAACAGTAAATTATTTTCGGATATGTTATTAGGATTACAAAACGTGACATTTGAGTTTGGAGCCAGGGTAATTGTGGAAGATGCTACCTGGCATATACAACCCAATGAGCGTATTGGCCTTATCGGCTACAACGGAACTGGAAAATCAACACTCCTGAAAGTACTAACCGGCCAGTATTCTCCTAATAAAGGCACCGTGGAAAAGGGTCGTGAGACTACTATTGGCTTCCTGCACCAGGACCTGTTAAGTTTTGATACAGATGACTCTATCCTGGAAGTGGCTATGGGAGCATTTGAGAGAGTAAAGCAATTGGAAAAAGAGATTGAAGAAATCGGGAAAGAGCTTGAACGTACAGGGGATGAAACACTGGCACATGATTATGCAGATAAACTACATGAACTGGAAGTGCTTGATGGGTACAGTATTCATCACCGTAGTGAAGAAATATTACAGGGTCTGGGCTTTGCAAATGCCGACCTGCAGAAACCTTATAAAAATTTTAGTGGAGGCTGGCGGATGCGTGTGTTACTGGCAAAGATGATATTAATGCACCCCGATGTGCTTCTTCTGGATGAGCCAACCAACCACCTTGATCTGCCGAGTATTGAATGGCTCGAGAAATACCTGGTGCATTACCAGGGTTCTGTAGTGATTGTATCGCATGACCGTTTTTTCCTTGACCGGATGGTAACCAAAATTGTAGAGTTGTACCAAAAGCAGTTAAATTTCTATACCGGCAATTATACCTACTATGAAACAGAAAAGGAACTACGGGTTGATATGCAGAAAAAGGCTTTTGAAAACCAGCAGGACTATATCCGGCAACAGGAAAGATTCGTGGAGCGTTTTAAGGCCAAAGCCAGTAAGGCTGCAGCAGCTCAAAGTATTGTAAAAAGACTTGACCGTCTTGACCGGATAGAGGACGTGGAAATAGAACGTCCTAATATGAAGATCAATTTTTCTATTGATAAACAACCAGGGCGCATACTCGCTACTCTCAAGCATGTGAGTAAGAGCTTCGGTGAAACAAAAATCCTTGAGAACACAGGCGCGGAAATTGACCGGGGTGACAAAGTTGCACTTATCGGTGCCAACGGTAAAGGAAAGTCTACCCTGCTGCGTATAATCGCCGGGACTGAAATTTTTGAGGGAGAACGTGCCTGGGGTCACAATGTAGATGAATCTTTTTATGCCCAGCATCAACTTGAAGCGCTTAACCAGGAAAACGATGTGCTGCAGGAGTTGAAAGATTGCGGGAGCGGTAAAAATGATCTTGAATTAAGAAGCCTGTTGGGCGCTTTTTTATTCAGTGGAGATTCAGTAGAAAAAAAGATAAAGGTGTTGAGTGGCGGGGAAAAAGCCCGTGTGGCATTGGCAAAAACTATCGCCAGTAAAGCTAACTTCCTGATGCTTGATGAACCTACGAACCACCTGGATATTCATTCTGTAGACCTGTTGGTACAATCATTGATTAAATATGAAGGAAGTATCGTGTTAGTAAGTCACGACCGGTATTTTATCAGCCGGGTAGCCAATAAAATATGGGAGATCGAAGATCATAAAATCCGCGAATTCAAAGGTACTTATGCCGAATGGGAAGACTGGAAAGAAAGGCGGGATGCTGAGGAAAAGAAATTGAAAGGAGAAGTAAAGGTTGATGCCAAAGTAAAAACTGATAAAGCTAAGCCGGTTGAAAAAGTGCAGGAAACCCGGCCGGAGAACAACCAGCAAAAAAAGGAACTCGCAAAAGTTAAACAGCAGTTTAAGCAACTGGAAGATAAAGTTGCCAACCTGAATAAGAAAAAAGAGGAGTTGGAAGGCTTGTTGGGTTCACCTGATATCTATGGAGATAAAAACAAGTTCCAGCAGGCGGAAACCAATTACAACCGGTCAGTGAAAGAACTCGCAGATGCAAATATTGAATTTGAAAAGGTTTTTGAACGCATGATAGAACTGGAAGGATAAAAAATCCCTGCTTTTTTTAAGCAGGGATTTTTTTTCTTGATATCAAAATAATTCAGGTTGACCTTTAGAATTTGGAGCAGCTACCTCCCATTCCATTTCTACTGACTTCGCAAAATCGACAAGCTTTGCACCCACGGCCTTCCAGCCCATGACTTCCACTAGTTTATCCACTTTAAATTTTGCCCTATTAACAGTGGCTCCCCTGCCTGTCTGCACTTTCAGTACCGGTGAATGATCTGTGCTAACTGCTTCAAGGCGGTTGTCTTTACCTTCTTTAATAAATAGAAAGCGGCTATGTAAGGTGGTAGTTTCTATTTTAAAACGCTTTATATTGAATTGCAGCTTTTCATTATCAAGATAGACCGCTGTGATCACTTTTGCCGGGTCGTATTTTTCAATGAGTAATATTTTCTCCACGTCAAAACGTTGAGTCAGTTCCTGGTCGGTAATTTCGTAGTTACCATCATTAAAAATAACCAGTATCCTGTCTTCCGCTTCAAACATACCCAGGTATTCGCCTTTCTCTTCAGAATTTAAACGTCCATATATATTATCAAACCAAAGTTTCTTCGCGTCCAGGGTAGATTTTCCTGCTTCTTTGAATTTAACCGTGCGAACAGGAAATTTGGTTACAATGTTACCTACACTGCTCCTGCCCTTTATTTCCAGCTCTTCAAAAAAGAAATCAAATTCTTTTTTTCGTGCACTGCAATTTGGGCTAAGCTGTACTTTAATTACTTCGGCTTCGCCATTGGGATTTACTGACAGGTAATGCACCTTCGACTTTTCTCCTTTTGCCAGGTCATATTCTTTATCACGTGTAACTCCAGTCACATTGAACCGTTTGGCATAGCTCGTACCTGTTTTATTATCACTATATATCATGTTGTAGGTGGTACGTTCATCATTTTTCTGGAATACCGCCACATGCATAATATCCTTACCAATAAATATTTTATCCGCTACTTTAACCACCTTCATGATTCCTGACTTGGTAAAGGCAATTACATCATCAAGGTCACTTAGTTCCACCACAAACTCATCTTTCTTAAGCGAAGTACCTATAAATCCGTCAGAGAAATTCGCGTACAATTTTGTGTTGGCGATGGCCACCGATTTTGCCTGGATCACATCAAACAGTTTGATCTCGGTTTTACGCTCTCGGCCTTTACCGTATTTTTTGAGAAGCCCCTCGTAATAAGCTACAGCATAATCTACCAGGTTGGCAATGTCGTGCTTAACCTGTTTGATCTCGGCTTCTAATCCACGTATCTGTGCATTCAGTTCTTCTATATCAAGGCGGTAGATCCGGCGGACTGGTTTTTCAGTAAGCTTAATAATGTCTTCCCGGGTTATTTCGCGCTTTAATTGTTTTTTAAAAGGATTAAAAGCTTTATCAATACTATCAAGTACTTTTTCCCAGGTTTCATGCTTTTTCTCCAGTTCCTTGTAGATCTTTTCTTCAAAGAATATTTTTTCCAAAGAAGTGTAATGCCATTTTTCCTGCAACTCGGCCAGCTTAATCTGCAGTTCTTTTTTTAGTAATTCGCGGGTGTTATCCGCAGACACTTTGAGTAATTCGGTTACCCCTAAAAACTGCGGCTTTTTGCCAGTAATTACGCAGGCATTTGGAGAAATACTCACTTCACAATCAGTAAATGCATACAATGCGTCAATGGTAATATCCGGCGACACCCCCGCGGCGATTTCAATAATGATCTCTACCTCAGCGGCAGTATGATCGGTCACTTTTTTTATCTTGATCTTTCCCTGGTCAGTAGCTTTCACGATGCTTTCCATCAATTGGGTGGTTGTAACGCCATAGGGCACACTACGTATAACCAGGGTTTTTTTATCTGCTTCTTCGATAAAAGCACGCACTCTTATCTTGCCACCTCTTTTACCATCATTATAATTGGAGGCATCCATGGAGCCACCCGTCTGGAAATCCGGTAGTATCTCGAATTTCTTTCCCCTTAAAAATTTAATGGAAGCTTCAATGATTTCGCAAAAATTGTGTGGCAAAATTTTGGTTGCCAGTCCTACTGCAATTCCTTC
>JBKJUT010000068.1:0-4950 GCA_046590515.1 Ferruginibacter sp. | reverse complement strand
ATCAGCATTACTGAGCTGCCGGCAATTTCGCTCATACTCCGAACGATCGGGTTATGCCCACTTGCATCTTTAAGGTTTTCAAAACTGAGGGCTGTAATCCTTTTTTCCATCATTTTCTCCAGGATCTCCTTTTTCATCACAGCCAGGTGGATTGGGGAAATAATGTATTGATTGGGCTTCAGTAATTCACAATCGGTATGGCTGACAGGCGCACTTTTTACCAACACATCGCATTCAAATATCTTTTCTTTGTCCATTACGATGGTGGCCCCGGCTTCCGCATAATCCTTGTCCCGGAAATTAGCACCGTCTCCGGCATGGGTTTCTACGTTCACTTCATGGCCGTTGGCCACAATCACACCTACAGCGTCAGGCGTAAGCGCTATCCTGTTTTCATTAAAAGAATCTTCTTTTGGAATACCGATACACAGCGACTCCATTTTGGGCTTTACATCCAGTGTCTCTTCCAGGGTTTCGTAAGTAAAAGAAGGAGACACAATTGGTTTAGAACTTGCCATAAAAAAACGTTGTACACCCTTAGGGGCGGGGTTACAAATTACAAATTTATCTGCAGTTTTCTTTCATTATCACCTATTTGATCTAAATGACAATGCAGCGATTTATGATCAAATAAACCGGCTGCCTTGTCCGGCCATTCTACCAGGCACAGGTTACCTGATAACAGGCATTCCTCCACTCCCACCTGAATAGCTTCTTCTTCATTTTGTAAGCGGTAAAGATCCATATGATACACACTTTCTTTATCGGGCAGCACATATTCATTAATAATAGAAAAGGTAGGACTGTTTACGCCTGACTTTATTCCCATTTCCAAACATATGGCATGAATGAACGTGGTTTTTCCTGCACCCATTTCACCATGAAACAATATTACTTTACGGTCTGCCAGCACTTCTAAAAACCGGGCGGCAGCCTTTTGTAATTCCTGCAGTGAAAAGATTATTTCCATGCCCCAAAGTTATTTTCATAATTAGTAATTATTACAACGTGGTTAAGATAATTTTGCGTGTAAGCCAGTCATGGAGGAAGACCTGCTCAAAATATTAAGGGAATACTGGGGCCACGAGGCCTTCAGGCCATTACAGGAGGAAATAATTTCAGCCGTTTTGGATAACAAAGATACCCTGGCCATTTTACCAACGGGGGGCGGCAAATCGTTGTGCTTCCAGGTGCCGGCTATGGTAAAGGAGGGATTATGTTTGGTAATAAGCCCCCTGATTGCATTAATGAAAGACCAGGTAGAAAACCTTTCAAAACGTGAAATCCCTGCCCTGGCCATATATTCCGGTATGAGTTTTACCGAAGCAAGGAATACATTACAGCAGGCAATATCCGGCAAATTTAAATTTCTGTATGTATCACCTGAAAGGCTGGAAACAGCTCTGTTCAGAGAATTCCTCCCCGGCATGGATATTTCAATAATTGCTGTGGATGAAGCTCATTGTATTTCACAATGGGGGCACGATTTCAGGCCTTCATATCTGAGAATTGCCAACCTGCGCAAGGAGTTGCCCGGTATTCCCGTCATAGCTCTAACGGCATCGGCTACACTTCCTGTACAGGCTGATATCTGTTTGAATCTTTCATTTAAAAACAAAAAGGTATTCCGGCAATCATTTATAAGACCGAACCTGTCGTATAGTTGCTTTAACCCGGCTTCCAAGCAAACCCGGCTTTTGGAGATCATACAAAAGGTTCCGGGGAGCTCAATTGTATACTGCAAAAGCAGGAAGCAGACCCAGCAGATCTGTGAGTTGCTCCAGATGCACGGCGTAAGTGCTGATTATTACCATGCAGGGCTGAATAATGAGCAGAGAACAATGCGGCAGAAAAACTGGCTGCACGGCACAACCCGTGTAATTGTCTGTACAAATGCGTTCGGAATGGGAATCGATAAACCTGATGTGCGAACTGTAGTGCATTATGATGTGCCGGAATGCCTGGAAAATTACTACCAGGAAGCGGGCCGTGCGGGAAGGGATGGTTTAAAAGCCTATGCAGTACTGTTATACCAGGAGCACGAGTTGTCACAGATGCTTGAACAGGTGGATTTGCGTTTCCCTACGTTGGCAGCCCTGAAAGAAACATACGTGGCCCTGATGAATTTTCTTCAGATACCTGCAGGTGCCGGGGAATGGCAGAGTTATGATTTTGACCTCGCAATGTTCGCGGAGAATTTTAAATTGAATATCCTCCAGGCTACATACGGGATACAGGCCTTGTCAAAAGAAGGGCTTTTTACTTACAACGAAGTATTTTTTAAACCTTCCACCCTAACATTTTCCTGCGACCGGCAGCAGGTGGAAGACGTTGAAAAGCGTTATCCTGAACTTGAGCCTGTCATTAAAGGTTTGCTTAGAAGCTATGAAGGAATATTTGATTACCCGGTAACTATCTATGAATCCAGGCTGGCACAGTTCCTTAAGATAAATATTCCGGAGGTAAAAGATCGGCTTCTCCGGTTGCATAAATACGGTATTGTACAATATGACCCGCAGAAAGACAGTCCGCAACTCCTCCTTATGCAAAACAGGATGTATGCAGACAGTTTTAAAATGGATGCAGTAGCTCACCTGGAAAGAAAGGAGGCATACCGGCAAAGGATAAATGCTATAGTTGAGTTCATAAAGGAAACTGCCATTTGCCGTAGCAACCAGTTAGGAATATATTTTGGAGATGCAGATACAGTTCCCTGTAATATTTGCGATAATTGCCTGCACAAAAAAAACCAGGTTCTCCCGGCTAATGAATTCAAAAAAATAAGTAATGACTTACAGAATATGTTACTTTCCGGGCAGGTGCATATAGAACAAATAGAAATGGGATATAAGGGGCCGGAGAAAGAAAAACTCTGGAAGGTAATTGATTTCCTAAACGGGGAAAATAAGATCAAAACAGATGATAACGGCTACGTTTCACTTGTAAAATGAAATGGGAGGTATATAAAATAAAAAAGGGACCAAGATAGAAATCTAGTCCCGCTTTAAAATCCAATATCCTATGAAAAACCGAAGTGAAGATAACCCGGAATCTTTTAACCTCCAAGTGTTTTGACAAATAAATTAATCATTTTGATGAAAAATTCGACGTTATAAACTACAATGTATTGATAATCAAAATATTAATATTTTAAAAATATTTATCATAAACATTTCAGATGTAGGTGCTTCCGGTACTCCTCAGGGTTTTAATAATGGGAATTATTAACTGTTTTATCTTTTATACGTTCTCCTGGTACGCCCCCCTAGCCCCAGGGCGCCGAGGAGTGAACGCACCAGGCCATTTCCGGCAGTACGCATCATACCCTTAACCACAGTGTTATTAAGCACTTTTTCAATTGAAGTAGGTTCAGGGCGGCTGGTTTTGGGAGCCGGGGCTGAAACCTGGTCCCGCTCATTAGCTTCTTCAAGTTTGGCCGTTAAAATTTCATATGCACTCTTTGAATCCACATGTTGGTTATACTTATTTACGAGTTTTGAACCTGACACCAACCCGATTATCTCACCGGCTGTAAGGATATCCATCCGGCTACGTGGTGCGCACAACATAGTATGTGCCAGTGGAGTAGGAATTCCTTTCTCATTTAATAATGTAACCAGTGCTTCCCCGATTCCCATTTGGGTTATCAGGTCTTCTGTTTTATAAAATTCACTCTCCGGGTAATTTTCGGCTGTTTGCTTGATTACCTTCCTGTCAGCAGCAGTGAAAGCACGTAAAGCATGCTGGATCTTCAATCCTAATTGTCCTAACACCGGTGCAGGAACGTCCATGGGGTTTTGGGTACAGAAGAATATCCCAACCCCTTTGGAGCGGATTAATTTTATAATAGTTTCAATCTGTTGCAGCAGGTCTTCACTGGCTTCCTGGAAAACCAGGTGAGCCTCATCAATGAACATCACCAGCTTTGGTTTTTCCATATCCCCTTCTTCCGGAAGTGTAGCATATAGTTCTGCCAGCATTTGAAGCATAAAAGAAGAGAACAGTTTGGGCTTGTCCTGGATGTCAGCCACCCGTAAAATGTTAATCATTCCCCTACCGTCATCGCTTATGCGCATGAGATCTGCCACTTCGAAACTCTTCTCACCGAAAAACAGGTCTGCCCCTTGCTGCTGCAATTCTATTACTTTCCGCAAAATAGTTCCGGTGGTAGTCGTTGATATTTTCCCATATAATTTTTCTATATCGGCCTTTCCTTCGTTACTTATGAATTGTAAGACCTTGATAAAATCTTTCAGGTCGAGCAAAGGCAACTGCTGGTCATCACAGTATTTGAACATCAAAGCTACCACCCCACCCTGGGTATCATTCAGGTTCAGGATTTTAGTTAATAAAATGGGGCCGAATTCGGTTACTGTTGCCCGTAAGTGGATTCCTTCTTTCCCGGAGAGATTCATTAATTCAACGGGGTAGGCGGCTGGCTGCCAGGTCATATTAAGCTTTTGATACCGCTCCTTAATTTTATCATTTTCCACCCCGGCGGCTGCAATTCCACTCAGGTCACCTTTGATATCCAGTAACAATACCGGGATGCTTGCATCACTCAGGCACTCACTCAGTACCTGCAAGGTTTTCGTTTTACCCGTTCCTGTAGCTCCGGCTATAAGTCCGTGACGGTTCATTGTTTTTAAAGGCAGGTATATAACAGCACCGGGCACTACTTCCCCATTGAAAATGGCAGCTCCAATTGGTACCGCTTCTCCTTTGAATAAATAACCGGCTTTAATAACCGCTTCAAGTTCATTACTGTTTTTCATGCGACTGATTTATTTATGGAAGTTATAATATACCTGTCACAAATTGCACTAATAAAATTATGATTGTAAATTAGGACTGTGAAAAAAAAGGCTGCTGCCATATTGCTGTTACTGTGCATAATACTCATAGCATTTATTCCTTTTGAGAAGGAAGTTGTAATATCTAAAAAGTCAC
>JBKJUT010000033.1:0-4587 GCA_046590515.1 Ferruginibacter sp. | reverse complement strand
CAAACTTCGTTTTGTAAGGTTATTGATGATGCTGGCAGTTTCATTCATCTCTACCATGAAAGTACTTTCACCACCACTTAAATTATCAGAGGCACCTACCCGTGTAAAAATTTTGTCGGTAATGGGAATCCGGGCAGTATCAGCCGGTACAAAACTTCCCATGTGAGCCATTAAGGTGATGAGAGCCGTCTGTCGCAGGATGGCACTTTTTCCACTCATATTCGGTCCCGTAAGTATAATCATCTGGCAGTCTGCACCCAGTGTGATGTCGTTACTGATGAAAGTGTCACCAGCCGGAAGATTCCTTTCAATGACAGGGTGCCGGCTGCCGGTAAGTTCGAGTTCATTGCCTTCATGCAGTTGTGGTTTTTTATAATTATACTGCAGGGCGTTGCTGGCAAAACAACTCAGGCAATCTACGACTGCCATTACGTGGCCATTCACCTGCATGGGTGAAATATAATCCTGTAATTCATTCAGTAATTCCTGGAATAAATGCTGTTCGATCTGTACAATCTTATCTTCAGCCCCAATGATCTTTTCTTCATACACTTTTAATTCCGGGGTAATATACCGTTCGGCAGCTGTGAGGGTTTGTTTGCGGATCCAGGTAGCAGGCACTTTATCTTTATGCAGGTTGGTTACCTCCAGGTAATAGCCAAATACATTATTGAAACTGATTTTCAGGGAAGAGATTCCGGTTAGCTGGGCTTCTTTCTGTTGCAGTTCGAGCAGATAATTTTTTCCGCCGCTGGCAATTAACCTCAATTCATCAAGTTCGGAATGGATGCCACTGGCAATCAGGCCACCCTTGTTGGTTGTTGCCGGCGGATTTTCCTGTATTTCTTTTTGGATCTTTTCCAGGATGTACTGGCAGTTATTTAAGGCGTCTCCCAATCTCTTCAGGTATTCGTTGCCGGAAGATTCACACAATAATTTCAGCGCTGCAGTTTGTTGTAAACCCCGGGCTACCTGCAATACTTCCCTTGGATTAATTTTCTTTAAAGGTATCTTGGCGGCCAGTCTTTCCACATCGCCCGCCAGTTTTAAAAGTTGGATGACTTTATTACGCGTATCTGTTTCCCTGACCAGGTATTCTACTGCGTTAAGCCTTTCCTCTATGCGGCCGATATCTTTCAAAGGCATCAGCATCCATCTCTTCATCAGTCGTGCTCCCATGGGAGAAGCGGTTCTGTTAATAGTTTTAAAAAGAGTGTGATCGTCACCGTTACCTATCAGTTCCAGGTTGCGGATTGTAAACCGGTCCATCCACAAATGATCCTCCTGGTTTATGCGCTGCAGTGAGGTGATGTGCTGCAGGTGCGGGTGCTCAGTATCTTTCAGGTAATGTAATATGGCACCGGAAGCAATGATCCCCTTGGTGAGGCCATCAATTCCAAATCCTTTGAGACTATGAGTGCCAAAATGTTTCAGTAAACTCTCATTGGCATACACATCAGAAAAAATCCATTCATCGAGAGAATATGTAAAGAATGCATTTCCAAAATTTTCTCTAAAATATTTTTGCCTGTTACGTTGAAAGATCACTTCTGCCGGTTGCAGACTTTGTAAAAGTTTATCGGTGTATTCCACATTGCCTTCTGCAATAAAAAACTCCCCGGTTGAAATATCAAGAAACGAAAGCCCTATTACATCATCAGTTATATGCAGGGCAGCTAAAAAGTTGTTGCTGTTATGTTCAAGTAACTTATCGTTGGTGGCCACTCCCGGTGTAACCAGCTCCGTTACTCCTCTTTTTACAATTCCTTTGGCGAGTTTAGGATCTTCTAACTGGTCACAGATGGCTACCCGGTACCCGGCTTTAACGAGCTTGTGCAGGTAGGTGTCTAATGAATGATGTGGAAATCCTGCCAACTCAGGAGAAGATGAATTGTTGCCGTTCCGGCGAGTAAGGGTGATACCCAATACCTGGGCCGCCTTTACAGCATCCTGTCCAAATGTTTCATAAAAATCACCCACCCGGAATAACAGGATTGCATCCGGGTAACGTGCCTTAATGGCATTGTGCTGGATCATCAACGGGGTTTCTGCAACTGCCTTGGCCATACACGTCAAAAATAACAAACCCAAAATAAAACACGGGATTATTTCAGGGGGAGGAATAATGTAAAATGTATGAAAATCCCTGGATGATTAACAGTTCCTTGTATTCTTACTTTAAACTAACCCTATCCCTGCGGGTCTATTGGCCTATATTTGCACTCGTAAATTGAAAGAATAAAACTATAATATGAAAAAAGTATATATCAGCCTGGTTCTTATATTGATCGCCACATTTACTCTGCAGGCTCAGCCTAAAGGAATGGGAAAGAGCGATCCGGATGGAAAGGTGGTATTGGATGCCGTTAGTGCTAAATTCAAAACCTATAAATCTGTACAGGCGAAATTTTCATTACTTCTCGAAAATGCAAGCGGCAAAAGTCTGGGAAATAAAACAGGTACAGTTTATATGAAAGGTACCAGGTACCGGGTGAGCGTTCCCGGGCAGGATATTTTTTCTGACGGCAGCAATGTGTGGACTTACGATAAAGCATCAAACGAGGTTACAATTAATAAGATTGATCCCTCAACCAATACCATAACTCCTCAGAAATTATTTACAAACTTTTACGACAGGGATTTTTTATACAAATTAAATGGCACCGTTAAGGTTAAAGGCAAGAATATGCAGGAAGTTGAGTTGACCCCGATCGACAAATCCAAGGCATTTCATAAAGTGCTGGTATATGTAAGTAACGGTATACTTGCTACTACCAAGATCTTCGAAAAAACAGGGAACCGTTATACCTACAGCGTGAATACTATGGCTGTCAATGGCGCTATTGCTGATAACGTATTTGTATTTGATGCTAAAAAATATCCTGGTGTAGAAGTGGTTGACCTTCGGTAATTAACCACCCCAGCGATAACTTTTCACCGGAATACCCGCCAGGTCTAATACACGGTCTACCACAGTGGACGCCATTTCTTCCAGTGTTTTAGGAACACTGTAAAAAGATGGTGTAGCAGGGCAGATTATTCCGCCAGCTAAAGTAACGGTTTCCATGTTCCTGATGTGCACCAGGTTGTACGGCGTTTCCCTGACAACACAAATCAGCTTTCTTCTTTCTTTCAAAATTACATCAGCCGCCCGGGTAATGAGGTCGTTTGAAATACCTGCGGCAATTCTTCCAAGTGTGCCCATGCTGCAGGGTATAATTATCATGGTATCATATTGGCCTGAACCCGAAGCAAAAGGAGCAGAAAAATCATTTTTATTATATTGCTTTAGAGGAAGATTATTGTATTCCTCATTTTGTAACTCAGTTTTCCAGACAAGTTTGGCATTTTCACTTATTACCAGTGATAATTCACCTGTAGCGGGTATAATTTGTAACAATTTTGTTAATAAAAGGCTGGCATAGAGTGATCCGCTTGCTCCCGTTACTGCTACAACAATTTTTTGCATTATTTTCCCGTTTATTAATATAAGCTACTAAATTAATTTTTGATGAAACAAGTTACAGGCATTTTTCTGATAATGATCATAGGGATACTCACTACTTCTTTCACACCGGTATCAAAGGATAATATCCATTGGTTAACTGTTTCAGAATTGAATGAAGCTTACGCCAAAAATCCCAAACCTATATTGGTAGACCTTTATACTGACTGGTGTGGCTGGTGTAAGGTTATGGATAAGAAAACCTATACCAATGATAAAGTTGTAGCTTATATAAATGAACACTATTACGCGGTTAAATACAATGCTGAATCAGAAGAAGCGGTTACTTTCAACAACAAGGTGTTTAAATTTAATGAAGAATATAAGTCGAATGAATTCGCACTTTACCTTACGGCAGGCCGCCTAGAATTTCCCACAACAGTATTTTTAGCTACTGTTGATGCACAGCCAGCTCCCTTAGCCGGTTATATGAAGCCACAGGAAATGGAAGCACCTTTAAAGTTTTTTGGAGAAGGTGCCCACACCCGTCAATCTTTTATTGCTTTTGATAAGTCACTAAAAAAAGAATGGTAATTCCTTGCCTTCTTTCCCGATTACAACAGAAAAATAGCTGACCAGGCTGTTGTTTTACTTCCCTTTTTTCATTGATAGCATATTATTATTGCAGTGTAGAGTAAAACAAAAGGGGATGGGGGCAGTAAAGATTATACTTTGTTATTTTATGTTTCAGGGATTTAATAGCCAGGCCCAGGAGTGGTTGGTTCCTGCTGATAAAACATCCGGCACTAACCAGGCCAGGCTGCGATCTACTGCTGACCTCATCAATGCATCACTCAGTTCTATTTATTCTATAAACAGCCTGTATAATAAAGAAAATTACCGCAATAAAGTCACCGCTTTCAACAATCCCTCAGCATCAGAAATGGGTTTCAGCCTCGAAAATGAGATCAACATTGCGCTTAAGCCATTGCTCGGAAAAACAAAAAAAATAAACCCGCAAAAAATTGAAGGTCTCATTTCACTTATGGTGAATAGCCCGGCCAAATCATCTCTCCCTTCCTCGGTATTCAATGCAGGTAATGTTTTTTATTCCCTGATGAACCTGGTAGGCAACCTGGTGT
>JBKJUT010000059.1:0-30489 GCA_046590515.1 Ferruginibacter sp. | reverse complement strand
GGCTTCTACAGTTGGAATCGG
Source organism: Ferruginibacter sp. (assembly GCA_046590515.1). Taxonomy (GTDB): domain Bacteria; phylum Bacteroidota; class Bacteroidia; order Chitinophagales; family Chitinophagaceae; genus Ferruginibacter. Next base: position 30,468 of record JBKJUT010000059.1, on the reverse strand, counting down.
ATAAACTCTGACACCCACATAAGCTGTATCTGCAAAACAATTGCGGTCATCCTTGCCTATCACCCGGTACGTGGTGGTGGTAGATGGAGTAGCAATAGGATCTGATATATTGGTATTACTTAAACCGGCAGCAGGGCTCCAGCTATAAGTATACGCACCGCTCGCATGCAATTGAACAGACCTGCCCTGGCAGAGTGTATCGGGCCCGGACTTCAGCATGGTGAAGCGTTTTTTTACATTTACGAATACCGTATCCCTGTTGCTGCAACCCTGGTTACTCGTTCCCGTTACTATATAGCGGGTAAGTGAGTCAGGGCTGGCAATCGGATTGGCACAATTGTAACAGGACAGGCCTGGCATATTAGTCCAGGAATAAGTACTGCCTCCCGTGGCAGTTAACTGAGTGCCGGATCCCTGGCAAATCATTGTATCTGCACCGGCAGATATTGTTGGCATCTGGTAGGCAGAAATCAGCGTGTTTACAGTGTCTTTACATCCGCTGCTGTTTGTTACGATTAATTTTACAGGATAATTACCAGATACCGGGTAAACCTGGGCAGTTGGATTTTTCACCTGTGATGTCTGGCCATTGCCAAATGTCCAGCTCCATGTCATAGCAGATGTATCAGCCACCACCAGGCTTCCTGAGAAAACCGCGTTAAGCGGAGCGCAGCCGTTAGGTGGTTGGTTAATGGCCGCCTGTGGATCTGTTACTATTCTGACAGGTACCACGCTGATCATAGAATCCCTGCAACCACCTAAGGTAACAACCGTTAGTTTGGGAGTATATGAACCCGCCATGGAATAATAATGAAGAGGTGATGCCAGCGTGGAAGTGGTTCCATCACCAAAATCCCAACTGTACGATTGAATTCCATCATTGGAAGAAGTGGTATTATTAAATTGTACGTTACCTGCATTGCATATATTCTGCGATACAAAATCGAACATGGCTGATGCACCGCTGACCCGTATAGTGTCTGGGCCGTTGATAGGCACCACGCATCCCCCCGCATCAACTAATATCATTTTTGGAACATAAATGCCCGGGATAATATAAGTGTGGGATATCACAGAGTCTGTGGTGGAAATAGTATTGCCATCATTAAAATCCCAAATGAACGAAACCCTGTCCTGCGTGGTAGATACAAAATTTACAGTAAGGGTATCGCATCCTGCCAACGGGCCGTAGGTGAACGTGCCTTGCGGTCCGCGTAAAACGATCTTCTGGGTTTTTACAGAGGTGCACCCACCCGCTCCTGTTACTGTTAAGGATGCTATGTAAGTGCCAGGGGTAGAATAGAAATGGGAAGGGTTGGCAGATTGGGAAGTAGTGCCGTCACCAAAATTCCAAATATGCGAAACAAAATTCGTAGAAGTGTTGGTGAAATTGGCCACAAGTGGCGGACAGGTTCCCAACGTATCACTCGTAGTAAAACTGGCTACGGGAGTTGATACAAAAATATAATTGATCCTGGTTTTTACATTACTGCAACTGACTCCATCGGTGATTGTAAGCCTCACTGTATATGTACCATCTAAGGAATAGGAGTGTACTGGATTGGCCACAGTACTTGTATTGCCATCGCCGAAATCCCAGGCATAGGTTAAACCATTGCCGGTTGAATTGTTTGTAAAATTGACGGCTCTGCCAGGACAGGTAACAGTGTCCGTAGTATAAAAATCTGCCTGGAGCTCACTGATATTAAGCAGGCTTGTTCTTACCAAACTGTCTCTACAGCCTACCGCATCAACTATAAGCAAACTAAGTGTGTAATTTCCTGGATTTGCATAAGTATGCTGAAACGGGCCAGCATTCAAAGTATCAATTATTCCATCACCGTAATTCCAGATCCAGGTAGTGACCGGGTGAATCCCATCTGAAGTAGAACTGTCGCTGATAGGTGCAGAACTTAAAAGGCAGCTACTTCCCGTGCCTATGCCAAAATTTGCAACCGGGCCATTAACCCTGATGTAATTAAGCCTGGTAAGTGAATCCTGGCATCCGTTAATATCAGTAATAATCAACTGTACGGTGTAAATTCCCGAGGCGGTATAAATATGTGATGGATTATTACCTGATCCTGACGACCCATCACCAAATACCCAGCTATAGTTGCTGATATTGGCGCTGGCAGGTACAGTAAATGTGATATTGGTATTCCTGCACACTATCGTATCGGAAGCCGAAAAATTGGCCGGTTCCATGATCACCTGCGTTGTCTGACTGGCAATATAACTGCAACCCGTAGTTGCATTTGTAACAGTTAAAGTAACAGTATATATTCCTGGCAACAGGTAAGTGTGTACCGGGTTTTGCAGTGTAGAAGTATTCCCGTCTCCAAAATTCCAACTCCAGGTATCAGCGCCTATTGACTGGTCTACAAATATTCTTTTTCCCGGCTGGGTGCAATCAAAATCTATCCTGAAAATGGCAATTGGAGGGTCTATGTGAATATAGTTGTAACGAACCAGGCTATCCCGGCATCCGTTATGGCTGATTACAAGGCGAATGTCGAAGTAACCTGTATCACCATAAATGTGGGTCGGATTTGGTAATGTAGAAGTTCCGCCATCACCAAAATCCCAAAACCAGGTATCAATGCTTCCTGTAGAAAGGTCAGTAAAATCCACTGGCATCATGGCGCAGACATTAGTTGGATTCGCATTAAAATTTGCAAAAGGTTTTATCCCAGCCCTGACTCCGCCTGGCACAGTAACTGAATCCGTACAACCACTGGCAGTTGTAATGATTAATTGAATATCGTAGATACCGGCAGGATAGGTATGAGAGGGATTTGATAATGTAGACGTGCTGCCATCCCCAAAACTCCATAGATAACTTGTAACCGGGTCATTAGAAACTACGGAAGGCGCAAAAGTTACCGCCAGGGGTGCACAACCACTCCGCGGCGCACTGTTGATATTCACCTGGGGCAAAGCAAGACTGATATATTGCGGTTTAACTAAAGTATCTGCACAACCGAATGCATTGGTGCTGATAAGAGTTACTGTATAATTTCCGGGAGTAGTATAAGTGTGACTTGGATTGGATAAGGTAGAAGTGCTGCCATCTCCAAAATCCCATAACTGGCTTAATGAACCTACTGTTGTATTGGTGAAATTAACGACTAACGGAGCTTTACAACCGGTAAGCGGAGAGGCAGTAAAGGCAGAACTGGCCTTAGGCAATACCGTTATAGTCCTGGTTGCTGAATCATTACACATTCCAAAAATACTCACAAGCTTAACCTGGTACACACCTGGCAGACTGTAAGAAGTAACGGGGTTCTGACTGCTGGCAACATTACCGTCTCCAAAAGTCCAGCTATTAGTGATGGGCACAGGTGAAGATGTATTCGTAAAAGTCACAGGTGAATTCACACATACCGTGGCCGGCCCGGTGAAATTTGCATTTACACTCCCTATAGAAACAGCATCTGTGCGGGTAATGGTATCCCTGCATCCCACAGCATTGGTTACTATAAGCTGAACTGTAAAGTTTCCTGAAGTAATATAATTATGAGAAGGGTTTGCCTGTGTAGAAGTACTTCCATCCCCAAAATTCCATAAGAATGTCAGTGTGCCGGTGCCTGTGGAGGTATTGGTAAAATTAATGTTTACCGGAAAATCACAACTGGCGGGTGTGGTATTTGTAAAATTCGCGATCACTCCTTCACTTACCTGTACATATTGTAACCGGGTTAAGGTTTTGAAACAGCCATTGCTGTTGGTTATCCGCAAAGACACATTGTAATTACCTGCAGTAGTATATATGTGAGTAGGGTTATTCTGGGTTGAAAGTGTTCCATCTCCAAAATCCCATTCCCTGAGTGTGATGGTACCGCTGCCAGGCAAACTTGCATCAGTAAACTGGACTGCCAGCGGATAACAACCTGATGTGGGAATGGCTGAAAATATTACAGTTGGTTGGGCATAAATGGTAATGTATTGTGTCCGGGTTATAGAATCTACCCCGGCGGCATTTGTGGCTACCAGCTTTACAGTGTATTGACCCGGGTTAAAATAGGTGACCGAAGGATTTTGCAGGAAAGAGATGGTGCCATTACCCAGGTCCCATTTCCATTGGGTAGGCGCACCGGTAGAAAGATCGTTGAAAGATACAACCAGGGGAGCACAGCCTACCATTGGATTGGCAGAAAAGTTGGCAACCGGCTGAGCAAAGCTCATTATTCCAAGGAATGCCAGAACCACAGATATACAACTGGTTTTTGCCAGTGAGATTGTGGACATACGTTTTGCTTTGTTTTATGAATTATGAATACATGGGAATCCCACACGGTCATAACGTATTATGTTTTTAATAAATTGCCCCATTCCTGATAATAAACAGGTTTATTGCCTTTCCATATGAAGAACTTTTGCCTCGGTGGTGCCCCAGGGGGCCAGTTCCATAACGGGCAAAGCCTTACGGGTGAATTTCCATGGCCTGTTTAAAAAAATAAATTCTGTTGGAATGGTTGGTTGGGTAATAGATATCACCAGTTTGCTGAAATCATCATTAGAGCTCCATGTACCCGTGTATACAATGTTGGGGTTGCTCACTTTTGTGGCGGTCATGGGGCCGTCGTAATAGGTATTTTTTAATAATTTGAATTTGTAATCTGCGTATCCCGCGGTCAGGTCAGTGCCATTATCTGTGGCCAGTTTAACCTTAAAATCAGTGTTAAGCACATTGGCTTCAAAATACTGCTCGTACACATTGGCGATATAACCCGGGGTATTTGATTTTTTGCAACTGCAGGCTAAAAGCAAAAGGGCGGAAAAAATGGCTATATAAAAACGTGACCGGTATAAAATGGCAGGTATTTTTTGTGCATCAAAGTACGTAAATATCGGTGAACTTTTTGGTTGCATAGGTGATAAAATATTGGCTGTTTAACAATTCCCCGGTTGCTTTCCGGCATAGCTCCCCGGAAGAGTAATAACGGCCAAACTGGAAAATATGTTGCTTTAGCCACTGCAAAATTACCCTGTTCCCGGCATTTGAAATGTCGTTGGAAAGGTGAGGGTTTTGTAGTAAAATCGCCTCATATAACTGTGCAGCATAAAGGCTGCCGATGCTGTAAGTAGCAAAATAACCAAAACTTCCATGGCTCCAATGCACATCCTGCAGGCAGCCCCTGCGGTCATCAGGAACTTTTATTCCCAGGTAATTATGGTATTGTTCTGCCCAATACCCTGGAATATCATTGGTTCTCAGGCTACCATCGATTAATTTTTTTTCCAATTCATATCGAATCATAATATGAAAATGATAGGTAAGCTCATCTGCTTCCGTTCGGATAAGAGAAGGCTTCACTTTATTTATTCCTCTATAAAACTGTTCAAGGCTGGTAGATTGCAAATTTTCAGGAAAGGCACTCTGCATCGCATGATATTCATGTTTCCAGAAAGGAAGGCTGCGTCCGATATTGTTTTCCCATAACCTGCTTTGGCTTTCATGGATGCTCAGGCTGCAATATTCTCCCAGGGGTAATCCGTATTGATTGCCTGGTAATCCTTGTTCATAAAGGGCATGCCCGCCTTCATGTATGCAACTCCAGGTCATATTACCCAGGTCATTTTCATCGATCCGGGTTGTAACACGCACGTCCTGGTTATTAAAGTTTGTGGTAAAAGGATGCTCACTCAAATCCTGCCGCCCTGCCTGGAAATCAAAGCCCATATGCGATAACAGCTTCAGCCCAATATCCCACTGCTTGTCTTTTGGAAAATGCTTATAAAGGAAATGGTCATCCACCTGGGGTTGTTGCTTTATAAGTTGCAGCAATTCCGACAGTGAAGGACGAAGATTGGTAAACAGTTCATCTACCTGGGCCACGGTCAGTCCCTTATCATAGTCATTCATCAGGGCATCATAGGGATGAGCCTGGTAGCCAATCATAGCAGCTTCTTCTTTTTTTAATGCGATCACAGCGTCCAGGTCATTATGAAAAACGGCAAAGGAATTTTCTTTACGCGCCTGTATCCAGCTATGGAAACTCCTGTTAACGGTTTCACTCATGTTGCGGACAAATGCAGGGGGAAATTTAATTGCTCTCTCATAATCTTCCAGGCTTAATTCTACATTTCTTTTCTCACCCGGTGCCAGGTCTGCTGAAATTGATAATTTTTGCAACAGGTCTCCCAGTGCCGGATCAGTAAATTGCCTGTGCGCCATTTCAGTAAGTGTGGCAATCTGTCTTCCTCGCCCTTCATTTCCTTTGGCTGGCAGGTAAGTTTCCTGGTCCCACTGCAGCACGGCAGACGCATATTTTACATCAGCGATACGCTGCATTTGCTCCTTATACGTTTGATATAATTCGTGTGCTGGCGACATGTTTTTTTACAAATGTAGATGCAAAAAGCAAAACGGGCTTTCTCAAACATTCATTCAATGCAATCCAAAAATAACTTCCTGATTTCTCTTAACTTTATTTCAAATAACAACTGTGCAGATAAATGAAGTCATTAAAGTACTGGAGAAGTTAGCCCCCCCGGCATACCAGGAGGATTATGATAATTCCGGTCTACTTACAGGCCAGCCAGGTTGGGAATGCAAGGGGGTAATCACCTGTCTTGATGTGACAGAAGCAGTAATTAATGAAGCTGTAGAGAAAGGATGCAACCTGGTGGTAGCACATCATCCCATCATTTTTAAAGGGTTAAAAAAATTAACAGGAAAAAATTATGTAGAACGTACCCTGGTCTCTGCATTAAAGCATGATATAGCTATTTATGCCATTCATACCAATCTCGATAATGTAAAAAATGGGGTGAACTTCAGGTTGGCTGAAAAACTCGGGCTAACTGATTTAAAGATATTGCAGCCACGCGGTTCCCGGCTTCAAAAACTAATCACATTTGTGCCGATGGAACAGGCAGAGTCACTCAGAAGCGCATTGTTTGCGGCCGGAGGTGGAACCGTTGGTAATTACAGCGAATGTAGTTTCAATTCAGAAGGTATAGGAACTTTTAAAGCCGAAGCAGGTTCGCAACCTTTTATCGGGGAGATAGGTAAGAGGCACGAGGAAAAAGAAACCCGGGTGGAAGTTATTTTTCCTGCTTACCTGCAGCGGCGGATTATTGAGGCAATGCAGGAAGCGCATCCTTATGAAGTGGCTGCGTATGATATCCTTCGACTGGAAAATTCCTCTGCAGATGTGGGGAGTGGAGTGATAGGAGTACTTGACACACCCCTTTCCCAGGTTGAATTTTTTAACCGGGTAGTGAGTGTATTCAATATTCCGGTTATCCGGCATACCCAGGCACTTGGGAAACCGTTTAAAAAAGTTGCAGTATGTGGAGGGGCGGGCAGCTTCCTGTTACCCAATGCTATAGCTGCCGGAGCTGATGTTTTCATTACTTCAGATATCAAATACCACGAGTTTTTTGATGCGGAGGAAAATCTGGTTGTGGCCGATATAGGCCACTATGAGAGCGAACAGTTTACAATAGACCTCCTTTTTGATATATTAAGGCAAAATTTCCCTAACTTTGCCGTCCTTAAAACAGGTGTGTATACTAACCCGGTCAGCTATTTTATACCCGGATCCTTATAAAGCTGTGCTGGTGTGTTGCGCAAAAATTAAAAATAAATAAATAATAATATGGCTTCAGTAAAAGAGTTCTCAGTGGAAGAAAAGTTAGCTGCAATGGTACGTTTACAAAAGATTGACAGTAAACTTGATGAAGTGCAGATCCTTAAAGGAGAGTTGCCTATGGAAGTAAAGGACCTGGAAGATGAAATTGAAGGTTTACATGCACGTCAAACCAGGGTGGAAGAAGAAATCAATGGTATTACCGAATTTATAGATCAAAAGAAAGAAGGTATTACTGAAGCCCAGGCTTTGATTAAAAAGTACGAGAAGCAAAGTGAGAATGTGAAGAACAACCGTGAATTTGAAGCCATCAATAAGGAAATAGAAATGCAGCAACTTGAAGAGAAGCTGTGTGAGAAGCATATTAAAGATGCTACGGAAGAAATTGCTGAAAAAGCACGCCAACTTGATTTTGCTAAGAAAGCAGTAGCTACAAAAGAGCACAACCTGAAAGGTAAAAAAGATGAACTTGAGAAGATCATCAAGGATACAGAAAAGGAAGAAAAACATTATAACAAAGATGCAGCAGAAGCACGTGGCCTGGTTGACGAGCGCCTGTTATTGAGCTATGACCGCATCCGTAAAAACTACCGCAATGGACTTGCAGTAGTACCGGTAGAAAGAGATAGTTGTGGTGGTTGTTTCCATGCCATTCCTCCGCAGAAACAAAGTGAGATCAAACTCCGCAAAAAAGTTATGGTATGCGAGAATTGTGGTCGTATCCTGGTTGATTCTGACCTGGATGATGCCGTTGTTGTAAAATAATTTATTTTAAAAAATATCTCCGGCCCTTCCATATCGGAAGGGTTTTTTTATAAGTATAACATAAAACCTTTATAGTATTTACTACGCTTTGCTTAATTTGCCAACCCAATGCTTTCCCGTTTACATATTCAGAATTATGCCATCATCGAAGAACTGGAAATCCGGTTTTCAGGTAAGCTTAACATCATTACCGGTGAGACCGGGGCAGGTAAAAGTATACTGATGGGAGCCTTAAACCTGATATTGGGAGAGAGGGCTGATACTTCGGTGCTGAAACTGGCTACCAAAAAATGTGTGGTAGAAGGAAGTTTTGATGTAACCGGGAACAAGCTGGTAAAAGAATTTCTTTCCCGCTTTGATTCAGATGAGGAAGATGAAGTGATATTGCGCCGGGAGATCGGTGTCAATGGCAAATCACGTGGCTTCATTAATGATACACCTGCCAACCTATCCCAGTTAAAGGAACTGGCTGTTCTGTTAGTTGATCTTCACCAGCAGTTTGATACGCTTGACCTGGGCAGCGAAACTTTTCAGCGGAATGTGCTGGACGCATTCGCCGGCAACCTGGAGGATGTACAATCTTTAAACCTGCTTTACCAGCAATACGCCCAAATATATCGCGAAGCCGAGCGTAAAAAACAATTACAGGCTGAGGCAAATAAAGAACTGGATTACCACACTTTTCAATTTAATGAACTGGACGGATTGGGTTTGAAAGAAGATGAACTGGAAATTCTGGATGCAGAACTGCAGTTGTTGAATAATGCAGAGAATATCAAAGGCCAGCTTAGCGGTATTTGTGATGAAATGAAAGACAGTGAGCAGCCTGTTATCCAGCGGCTGAAAGTGATCTTACTGAAATTTCCTTCCTTTTCCGGTTACCATCCTGCATTGCCCTTACTGGAGCAGCGGCTTAACAGCGCGTTCATTGAATTAAAAGATGTGGCTGATGAACTGGAGCAGATAAATGAATCCATTCAGTATAATGCGGAAAGGATCAGCATTATTAATGACCGGTTGTCTGAAGGCTATAAGTTGCAAAAAAAACATGGGGTTAATACTACTGCCGCACTTCTGGAAATCGCAAAAGAGTTGTCTGCCCGGATAGAAGCCGTTTTACATGCTGACAGTGAAATAGGTGAATTGGAAGTTGAGGCGGCGCGGTTAAAATCTAAGGCCATGGCTATAGCCGAAAAGATTTCTATAAAAAGAAAGGAGGCAGCACCAATTTTATCAGGGAAAGTTAACCTGTTACTCAGGCAGGTTGGAATGCCCAATGCGCGTTTACAGGTTACAGTAACTGGCGGGCAACTCACCCTGGATGGAATAGATTCTATCGCTTTTTTATTTGATGCCAATAAGAGTGATCGATTTGAACACCTGGGTAAAGTAGCAAGTGGAGGTGAGTTAAGCCGGGTAATGCTGAGTATAAAATCTCTCGTGGCACGTAAACTGCTATTGCCTACTCTCATATTTGACGAGATTGATACAGGTATCAGCGGCGAAGCAGCACGCCAGGTTGGCGAGATCATGAAATCCCTTTCTGCTGAACACCAGGTAATTTCTATTACTCACCAACCCCAGATAGCAGCCCGGGCAGACAGTCACTATTTTGTGTTTAAAGAAATCCGCGATGATAAAGTGATTACTTCTATCCGCCTGCTCACTTCAGATGAAAGAATTACTGCCATTGCACAGATGCTGGGAGGAGAAAGGCCAACCGCTGCTGCCCTGGAGAATGCGCGGGAGATGGTTGGTAATTAAGTTTTTAAAGTTTTTTCTTACCCGATAAGATTGTTAATTTTACTGCCTCTATAAGATTATGCCCGGCATAGTTTACGGGGTCATCAACTTTTAAATTGCTAAAAACCAGCACATGAGTTATAATTTATTGAAAGGAAAGAAAGGAATCATTTTCGGTGCATTAGACGAAAAATCGATAGCCTGGATTACTGCCATCAAATGTCATGAAGAAGGAGCGCAGATTGTATTGACAAACGCACCGGTTGCTATGCGTATGGGAGAGATTAACAAGCTGGCAGAAAAGGTCGGAGCACCTGTTATTCCCTGTGATGTAAGCAATGCGGAAGATGTAGAGAATCTGATCACAAAATCTATGGAGCATTTTGGTGGCGGATTTGATTTTATACTTCATTCAATAGGTATGAGTGTGAACGTCCGCAAGGGCAAACACTACACTGATATAGATTATGGTTTCAATTCTAAAACCCTTGATATTTCATCTATGAGTTTGCACCGGGTGCTGGCTACATGCATGAAAAAGGAAGCATTGAACGAAGGTGGAAGCGTGGTGGCATTGACGTATATAGCTGCGCAGCGTGTCTTCCCGGATTATAATGAAATGGCAGATGCCAAAGCATTGCTGGAGAGTGTAGGCCGAAGCTTCGGTTACCATTATGGAGTGAAAAAGCATGTAAGGGTTAATACCATTTCTCAATCACCGACCCGTACTACTGCAGGCAGTGGAGTAAAAGGTTTTGACGGGTTTATCAACTATGCAGAAAAAATGAGTCCGCTAGGAAATGCAAGTGCAGAAGATTGTGCCAACTTCATCGTAGTGATGTTCAGCGATATGACGAGGATGGTTACTATGCAAAACCTGTTTCATGATGGAGGTTTTTCTTTCACCGGGGTCACACAGGAAGTGATAGAACAAATGGAAAAGTAAATTGTCTATAAATGAAAAAGCCGTTCATTGAACGGCTTTTTTTATGAGCTTTTAATATTCATCTTCATTGAAAAAGAAATCTTCCTGGCTGGGATAATCTGGCCAGATGTCATCAAGGCCTTCATAAATTTCACCTTCATCATCGAGTTCCTGCAGGTTTTCAATTACTTCGATTGGCGCACCACTGCGGATGCTGTAATCAATTAATTCATCCTTGGTGGCGGGCCAGGGTGCATCTTCAAGGTGTGAGGCTAATTCTAGTGTCCAAAACATATCCGGAAATGGGTTTTATTTTTTGCAAATGTATAAGTTCGGTGGAAATAACCAAATGTGTTTTTGATATGTACCCAATTTCGTGCCGCTGCCACGGCTATATGGAGATCTTTTACCCATTTTATCCCATAAATCACCTGAATAGAAAGCGGTTATGACAGTATGGGTTAAGGTCTGGTTTTATTTAATTATTTTCGGCACATGTTATCTGGAAAAAATATAACCCGCAATTATGGTTCACTGCAGGTATTGAAGGGGGTGGACTTGTCGATTGAAAAAGGTGAGATTGTAAGTATTGTGGGTTCCTCGGGTGCAGGTAAGAGTACCTTACTGCATATCCTTGGAACATTGGATAAACCTGACAGGGGAGAGGTAACCTTGAATCACCAGCGGGTAGACAAACTGCAAGGGCGTGCCTTAGCTGCCTTCCGGAACAAAAACATCGGCTTTGTATTCCAGTTTCATCATTTGCTTCCTGAATTTACTGCGTTGGAAAATGTTTGTATACCAGGATGGATTGCCAAAACCGGGAAAAGGGAAGTGGAAACAAGGGCACGGGAGTTACTTACTACCTTAGGCCTGCAGCAACGCATGACAAATAAGCCCCACGAATTATCTGGCGGGGAGCAACAGCGGGTTGCTGTAGCAAGGGCACTCATTAACCAGCCGGCAATAGTGATGGCGGATGAACCTACGGGTAACCTGGATTCTGAAAATGCGCGTGACCTTCACCGTTTGTTCCTGGACCTGCGCAAATCTTTTAATCAAACCTTCCTGGTGGTCACACATAATGAAGAACTGGCCCAAATGAGCGACAGGATACTGCATATGAAAGATGGGAAGATGCTCGATAACCTAGTATTGCATCAATAGCCGGATACGCGCGGCGACTTTCTCCGGGTTTGGTAACATAGCCTGTTCTAAAAGAATGTTCATGGGAACAGCGGGTAAGTCAAGCGCACCCAGAACTTCTACAGGTGCATCCAGGAAACTGAAACAATGCCTGGCAATTCTACCGGCCAGGGCTTCAGAAAAACTGTTGTTCTGTTGCTCCTCTGTAAGTACGAGGCATTTGCCATGCTTCTTAACCGTTTCAAAAACCAGCGCTTCATCCATCGGAAACAGGGTTCGCAAATCTATTACTTCCACCTGCCCCGGAAATTGCCGGGCCGCTGCTTTCGCCCAATATACTCCCATGCCATAGGTGATGATACAGCAACTCTCACCACTTTCAATTTTTCCAGTATCAGCACTTAACACCGATAAACCTTTGCCAAGCGGCAAAATGTAATCCCTGCCTGGTTCGGTTCTTTTTGCATCTTCCGTACCGGGCACCTTGCTCCAGTAAAGTCCTTTATGTTCCAGCATTATTACCGGGTTAGGATCCAGGAACGCACTCTTCATTAATCCTTTCATATCTGCAGCATTGGAAGGATAAACAATCTTGATTCCTTTGATGGTAAGAAGAGTGCTTTCTATGCAGCCGCTATGGTAGGGTCCGCCGCCACCATAAGCCCCTATGGGTACACGTATGAGAGTTTGTACCGGAAATTTGCCACAACTCAGGTAAGCGCTTTTGGATATCTCAGTTACCAGTTGGTTGAGGGCTGGATAAATATAATCAGCAAACTGTACTTCCACAATTGGCTTAATACCCACAGCACTCATTCCTACAGTTGACCCGATTATGTAGGCCTCCTGGATCGCTGTATTAAAAACCCTGTGGTCGCCGAATTTTTCAGCCAGGGTGGCAGCTTCACGGAAAACTCCGCCCAGCCTGCGTCCTACATCCTGTCCATATAATACTGCTTCAGGAAAATCTTCCATTAGCTCACGGACTGCAAATAATGCAGCATCTACCATCAATACTTTTTCACGACCTTGAGGTGCACGTTCTCCTTGCTCTCTGGTGATTGCCGGTGGGGCAAATATGTGTGTGGATACATCGGCCGGATCCGGTTCCGTTGCAGCGGAGGCCTTTGCAAAATCTTCATTTACCTGGTTAGCCGCCGATTCTTTTATGGAAGCTAATACACCAGGTTGTATTCCTGATTGTAATAAACAGTCGTGCAATTTTGGACCCGGGTCATCCAGGTAATGTTTGGCCAGGTCGTCGGCGGTGCGGTAAAACTCCTTCCTGACTCCGCTGGTATGGTGCCCGAGTAAAGGCACTTTGGCATGCACGAGGTAAGGCCGGCGGTTTTGTCTTACATCTGCTACCACCTGTTGCATGGCAGTGAAACTTTCCTGGAAATCGCTTCCATTAATGCTTATAGCCTGTATGCCGGTAAAACCCTTGATGAAGTCAAATGCGTTATTGGTACGGGCTTCGGCGGAAGTAACACTGATGCCCCAATCGTTATCCTGCACCAGGTAAATGACAGGTAACTGGTGAAGGGCGGCAAACTGGAAAGCTTCACTCACTTCACCCTCAGTTACAGAGGCATCTCCTAGTGAGCAAACCACCACCGGCAGTTCACCTGTTGGTCCTTTCTGTAGCAGTGCAGAATTAGTTTTTTCCAAAAATTTTATCCCTTGTGCCACACCGGTAGTTGGGATAGCCTGCATCCCCGTGGCACTGCTCTGGTGAATGATAGTTGGTTTTCCTGGTCCCCTGAAATTAGGATGCCCGTAATATTCGCGGCCGCCGGTAAACAGGTCATCTTTTTTTGCCAGCAACTGCAGCATTAATTCATAAGGTGAAAAATCAAGACCAAGCAGTATGCTTTCATCCCTGTAGTATGGGCTTACATAATCGCAGGGAAGTAATTGAAATGCTGTGGCCAGTTGAATTGCTTCATGGCCCCGGGAGGTACTGTGCACGTACTTACAAACGGGACGGTTGGCTTCGTAAGTATCAGCCATCGATTTCGCGAGGCACATCATCCGGTAAGCCTTTAATAAAATAGTATGATCCACTGTCATCAACAAACAATTAGTGGCGCAAAAATAGCCATTAAGTGTATCAGTTTAAAGTGCAGGTTTATTAAACTTTATAAATTGTGTATTCCTCATCCAATATTTATTAAAGAACTTCAAGTACAAGCAAAAAAAAAGCAACCCGAAGGCTGCTGTAAAATCTTTTTTCTGACATTTATTTCATGGTAAATCCTTCCAGGAACTTGGTGGTAAAGTTACCGCTGATGAAATTTTCATCCCGCATCAGTTGCTGGTGGAAAGGGATAGTAGTCTTAATTCCTTCAATAATATATTCACTTAAGGCCCTGCTCATGGTGTTAATTGCCTCTTCTCTTGTTTGAGCCACCGCAATCAGCTTTGCTATCATACTGTCATAATATGGCGGTATCACATAGCCGGAATAAGCGTGGCTGTCTACCCGTACCCCGTGGCCGCCAGGTTGGTGCAAAACAGTAATTTTACCGGGAGAGGGCCTGAAATCGTTGTAAGGATCTTCTGCATTTATGCGGCACTCAATAGCATGCATCTGAGGATAATAAGCTTTGCCAATAATCTTTTCACCCATGGCAATTTTAATCTGCTCTTTTATAAGATCATAATTGATCACTTCTTCTGTAACGCAATGCTCTACCTGGATACGGGTATTCATCTCCATGAAATAAAAATCCCGGTTCTTATCTACCAAAAACTCAATGGTTCCTACACTCTCATAATTGATAGCCTGGGCTGCTTTAATAGCCGCGTTTCCCATCCTTTCCCGTAACTCATCGGTCATGAAAGGAGAAGGAGATTCTTCAACCAGCTTTTGATGCCGGCGTTGAATAGAACAGTCCCGCTCACTCAGGTGACAGATATTCCCATACTGATCACCGGCTATCTGGATCTCTATGTGGCGGGGTTCTTCCACGAACTTTTCCATATAAATACCATCGTTCTTAAAAGAAGCTGCAGCTTCAGTCCTGGCATTTTCAAATGCTTTCTCAATTTCTTTTTCTTCCCATACCACCCGCATTCCTTTACCACCGCCGCCAGCGGTAGCTTTCAGTATTACCGGGTAACCCACGATCTTAGCCGATTGTTTGGCATGGTCCACATCTTTCAGCAAACCTTCCACCCCTGGAACTACAGGTACGCCTGCCCGTATCATTGTTTCTTTAGCCGTTACTTTATCGCCCATGGCATTAATCATATCCGGAGTGGGTCCTATAAATTTGATCCCATGATCGGCACAGATCTTGGCAAACTTACTGTTCTCAGCCAGGAAGCCATAACCCGGGTGAATGGCATCTGCATTTGTGATTTCAGCCGCAGCCATTATATGGGCCATATTAAGGTAACTGTCTACGCTGGCAGGTTTGCCGATACAAACAGCTTCATCTGCAAATTTTACATGCAGGCTGTCCTTATCAGCAGTAGAATATACCGCCACGGTTTTGATTCCCATTTCCCGGCAGGTGCGTATAATCCGGAGTGCGATTTCCCCTCGGTTGGCAATTAATATTTTTTTGAACATGTGTTGTAAGGATTTGATGTGCGGGTTTCCTGAAAGATTTACCCGGCTGGTAAAAACTAGGATGTCATTACGCAGGCTCTACTAAGAATAAAGGCTGGTCATATTCTACCGGGCTGGCATCTTCCACCAAAACTTTAACTATGGTTCCTTTTACTTCGCTTTCAATTTCATTGAACAATTTCATTGCTTCGATAATACAAACTACTTTGCCCGTAGTAACTTCGTCACCTACATTAATTAAAGTAGGTTTCCCCGGTCCGGCCTGGCGGTAAAACGTGCCTATCATCGGACTTTTAATAGTAATAAGATTATCTGCCTTCGGGGTAGTTTCAGATTTTGCAGGAGGTTGGGAATTTGCCTGTTGAACCGCAGGAGCCTGTTGGGCGGAAACTGCCTGGGTGGTATGCGTGGCTACAATATTCTGAACAGGGTCTTTTTTTTGTTTGATAGTAATCTTCCGTCCGTCCTCTTCTATCGTAATTTCACCGATCGATGTTTTATTTATAAGTTTGACGAGTTCCTGGATTTGTTTAATGTCCATAAGAATTAATTATTTGTTTTTGGATAGAAATGGGAAGCTAAGATAGGGAATGATTATTCATAAATCCAATTATTAAAATTCAAAAACCCAGTAAAAAACCCGGCATTTTGATTAAAAATTGAATATTTTGACCAATTCTGGTCCTGAATTCACCCATTTTGGTGAAAATGAAAAAAGGCAAACTGGCTGGTTTACCTTTTAAAAAAATTATTCTTTTACTCTTTCCAGGTAGTCCCCGGTTTTGGTATTTACCCTGATAAGTTCCCCTTCATTTACAAATAAAGGAACATTTACAGTGGCCCCTGTTTCTACTGTGGCGGGTTTCAAAGTACGGGTGGCTGTATCTCCTTTCATTCCTGGTTCACTATAAGTAACCAGTAATACAATTTTGTCTGGCAATTCAACTCCCATAGGCTGGTCGGTTTCTCCGTTTATTAATACAGTTACTTCCTGTCCGTCCTTTAAAAATCGGGGTGCATCTACCATAGTTTCCGGAACTGTGATCTGTTCAAATGTTTCGGTATCCATGAAACTGTAGCCGGTTTCATCTTTATATAAATATTGGTAAGGCTTCTTTTCCACACGAACCGGGAATATGGTCTCCCCGCTATTCCAGGTGATTTCAATTGTGCGGTTATTATCTACTCCTTTTAATTTGGCCCAGACTTTTGCAGCAGCGCGGGCGGTTTTGTTTTGCCCGAATTCAATTACAGAATATAAACTACCATCAACTTTGATGATTAATCCGGATCGCACGTCGGCGGTTGTTGCCATATAGCTGGTTTTAAGTGGTTGCAAAAGTAGCAATACTATTGTTAATTGCGAAATTGAGACAGGATTAAAGTGGGTTAATTTACAATCGCTAATTTTAACTGATGAAGCAACTCTTATTATTACTGGCTTTTATATACCCGGCTATTGCATTGGCACAGGCTGACAAACCACCTTACCTCCAGTTTGCAGGGATCCCACCATTCGAAATGAGGTTGGTGCCAGACAGCAGCTTATATGGCAAGAAGCAGTTACAGAAAAAAAGACCGTTAATGATTATGCTTTTCAGCCCCGATTGCGACCACTGTCAGCAAGCTGTTAAACTCTTATTGGAGAAAAAAGCCCTGTTTAAAAAAATACAGGTCGTAATGGTATCCGCACTTCCATTTGAATTTATAAACCAGTTTTACCTGGATTATCACTTAGCTGGTACAGGATTTAAAGTGGGGCGTGATGGCAGTTATTTCCTGGGAACGTATTTTCAAAATAGAACCTTTCCCTCCTATTATTTATATAACAAAAAAGGCAATTTTATTAAAATGTATGACATACAGGTGCCCTTTGAAAAAATGGCGGAGGAACTCAAAGAATAATATTATTTCACAAAACGCTGGCTGAATACTGTTTCATTCTGGATGAATATCTGAATATCATAGATTCCGCGTCCCAGGTTGTCGAGGGGAATAGAAATCAAGCGGGTGGTGGATGCCAGGCGTAACCGGTTAAGCACTTGTCCGCGCATGGTTCGTATAAATACAGATATCACACCTGGAATTAATTCACTACCGTTATACTGGAGATTTAATACAGTTGAAACCGGAACTGGATACATGATCCAGCTATTTCCCGGCTTCCCTATTATTACGAGGATACTGGCTGAATAACTATTCCCTCCCGTGCTTACAGTTTTGAGCCTGTAGTTATTCCTGCCTGCGGATGGTGAAGAGTCCGTATATTTTACCATTTTGTTCAAGCTTACATTTGACGCTTCCATACGGTAGATATCTGACCAGGAATTATTATCCCCACTTTTTTGCAGCACATACATTATTACTTTATCATCTGTATGTTGCCATTTTATGGATACATTATTCTTTTTACTGTTGAAAACAGCTGTTAAACCAGGGTTAGGGCTAAGAGCATGAGCCGAAGAGGTCAATGCAAAAAAAATTACAGGAAGGAAGTTTTTCATTATTAGGATTATGTTGACCCCGTATCCTAAAAACAGTTCCGGTTTTTCACAGTAAACCGTTAAAAAAACAGAATGATTTAAAATGGTTCAAAACCATATTGTTTTACATTTGCTGCACTTTAAACCATTCAATTGTAAGAATCATGAAAGTAACTGTAATAGGAGCCGGCGCAGTAGGTGCCACATGCGCAGATAACATTGCAAGGAAAGAACTTTGTGACGAACTTGTTTTGCTTGATATCAAGGAAGGGGTAGCAGAAGGAAAAGCAATGGATCTTATGCAGACCGCCCAGATAGAAGGATTTGATACTATAATTACCGGATGTACAAATGACTACAGTAAAACTGCGGGAAGTACAGTAGCTGTGATCACCTCCGGCATTCCGCGCAAGCCTGGAATGACCCGCGAAGAACTAATTGGCATTAATGCCGGAATCGTTAAATCAGTAACCCAAAATTTATTAAAATATTCTCCTGAGGTGATTATTATTGTAATCAGTAACCCAATGGATACAATGACTTACCTGGCATTGAAGTCGAGTGGGTTACCTAAAAACAGGATTATCGGGATGGGAGGGATCCTTGATTCAGCCCGATTCCGTTATAATTTAAGCCAGGCTATTCCTTGCTCACCTAACGATCTTCAAGCCGTAGTAGTAGGTGGTCATGGAGATACTACTATGATTCCTCTTACCAGACTGGCCACATATGCCGGCACGCCTGCTGCAAATCATCTCAGTGAGGAGCAACTTAAAAAAGTAGCTGCGGATACTATGGTAGGAGGGGCAACGCTAACCGGTTTGCTGGGCACATCTGCCTGGTATGCCCCGGGAGCTGCAGGGGCTTCACTGGTGGAAGCCATTGTCAGGGATGAAAAGAAAATGATGCCTTGTTGCGTATATCTCGAAGGAGAATATGGCCTTGATGATATATGTATCGGGGTTCCGGTAATTGTAGGGCGCAATGGCTGGGAAAAAATAGTGGATTATAAATTAAACGCTGAGGAACAGGAAGCTATGAAAAAGAGCGCTGATGCTGTTCGCTCTATGAACAGTGTGTTGGCTACCCTCTCACTTTAATTGAATTTTTACAAAACGAAAGCCGGTCAGGAGACCGGCTTTCTTAATATTAGGGATATTTTGTATCTTGGATAATTCTAAAACTGCCTGATGCGTCAATACCTGCCCGGATTATTTAGTTTTCTTTTATTGATGGTTTTTAATGTATCTAAAGCCCAGCTTAACATTGATCCTGCAGGCTCTGCACAGGAATTGGCACAAAAACTGGTAGGTGAAGGTATTTCCATTAGTAATGTATCATTTACTGGTGATGCTTCCATGTTAATGGCAGGCCATTTTAAAAACCAGGGAGGTACAAATATCAACCTGGATAGTGGTATAGTGCTCACTACTGGATATGCTAAAACCACATTAGTTTCACCTGTTTCTTATGGCGTAAACGCACCAGCCACAAACCTGGCCAGTAAATCCTGGAGTTTGTCCGGTGACCCCACACTTTCAGCAGCAGTAGGTATTCCTCTAACAGATATGTTTGATGCCTGTGTACTGGAATTTGATTTTGTTCCGCTGGGTGATACCGTTCGGTTCAGGTATGTATTCAGTTCTGAGGAATATACCTCTGCGTTCGTTTGTTCTTACAACGATGCGTTTGGATTTTTTATTTCCGGACCCGGCATCACCGGTAACCGCAACATTGCGCTCGTTCCCGGCACCACCCTGCCTGTTTCCATTCTCAATGTAAATAACGTGGCTCCATATTCCTGCCCGAATAATACGGGATATTACGTAACCAACACTACAAATCCCTTTTTTAGTCACCAGGGACATACCACAGTGCTTACAGCGCAGTCAGCAGTACAGCCTTGTTTAACTTACCACCTTAAAATTGTAATTTCTGATAATGTAGATGGGGTTTGGGACAGCGGAGTTTTCCTGGAGGCCAAGAGTTTATCCTCCAACGCGGTTTCTCTAATCAACAACACTCAAACAACTACCCAGGGTGAAGATTACCTGGTGGAAGGGTGTATCCCGGGTTCATTCACTATACGTCGGGGGATAGCCGCTCCTTTCCCTTTAGTGGTTAACCTGCAATATTCAGGAACGGCTACCAACGGGGTTGATGTACAATTAATGCCTACTACTGTTATAATCCCGGCTAACCAGACTGACGTGGTAGTAAATATTTTGCCAATTATAGATAACATACCCGAAGGAATAGAATACATTAAAGTATACTCTCTGGCATCCTGTGCTTCCGCCAATACTATTCCTATTGATAGTACGGTGTTTCAGATCAGGGATTATGATGTATTAGGTGTTTCTCCTGATACAGCCAGTATTTGCCGGAACAGCTCGGTCCAACTTACCGCTTCGAATGGTTATAATACTTACCAGTGGTCACCTGTTGCGGGTCTGTCGGATCCCACTTCACAGAATCCTATGGCTACTCCCGTTACGGCAACTGCTACTTATATTGCCACAGCATCTATAGGTACCTGCAATGCCAGGGATTCTGCCTTCATCCGCTGGAAAGTACCGCAACTGGTAAGTAGCCAGGGCGTCAATTGCCAGGGAGCCAATACCGGCCAGGTAGTAGTTACTACCAGTAACGATTGGATAGCGCCGGTAAATTACTCAATTGATAATGGCATTAACCAGGCCACCGGTACTTTCAATAATCTTTATTCCGGGAACCATACAGTATTTGTAAGGGATGGAGCCGGCTGCCTCGACAGCCTTGCAGTTTCGGTGCCGCAATTGTTTCCTGACCTGGTTATTGCCAATACCTCGGTTACTCCTGGTTCATGCCTGGGTGGAAGTAACGGCAGTATAACCATTACTGCCGCAGGAGGAAATGGAAGTTACCAGTACGCATTAAACAATGGAGCATTTCAATCCGGGAACGTGTTTAATGTACCTTCCGGTACTTACTCTGTTACTATAAAAGATGGAAACGGGTGTACTAAAACATTACCAGGTTTATACGTAGATTTTGTGAACACAGTGCAGGTTAGTACACCGGTAGACCCGGTTATATGTGAAAGCCTTTCAACACCACTTGAAATTATTACCAATGCTCAAAGCGTAATATGGTCTCCTGCTGCCACACTGGATAATCCCATATCATTCTCCCCCGTTGCCCGCCCGCTGGTTTCCACAAAGTATTACGTCACCGCCACCACGGGAATCTGTTCGCGTACAGATTCAGTAATGGTATCCGTAAACCTTGCCCCACGTCCTGATGCAGGTGCGGATGTGAGTATTTGTTTTGGAGGTAATACTTTCCTGAATGCCACGGGTGCTGTTACTTACAACTGGCGGCCATCTACGTTTTTAAGCAGTACAGATGTGGCTTCGCCCGAAGTAAGACGCCCTACTGTTCCTATCACTTATTATCTGAAAGTAACGGATGCGAATGGGTGCCGGTCTTTATACGAGGATACAGTGCAGTTAAATGTAACCCCGGCCGTTCAGATGTTTGCCGGGAAAGATACTATCGTAGCTATGGGACAGCCGGTTCAGTTACATGGTGTGCAGATAGGACAAAGCACGGTCTCGGCATATAGCTGGAGCCCTGCATATGGATTGAATAATCCTTCGGTATCAAATCCTATTGCTATTCTCGACAGGGATATGACCTATACACTAACCGGCCGGACCCCTATCAACTGCGAGGGCAGTGCAGTGATAAATATTAAAGTGTATAAAGGGCCGGAGATATATGTGCCAACTGTTTTCACACCTAACAATGACGGGCGCAATGATATATTGAGGGCCTGGGCTATAGGAATGAAAGAATACCGCTATTTCCAGGTATTCAACCGTTGGGGCGCAAAAGTGTTTGCAACTTCAGATTTTAACCGGGGCTGGGATGGAAAAGTAAACGGCATGTTGCAGAATACAGGAACTTTTGTGTGGATGGCGGAAGCTGTTGATTTTCGTGGCAACGTGATTACACGCAAAGGTACAGTCACCATTATTAAATAATCAATTCACTCCGTCAACGGTCGATTCGCGGTGAATCTTCAGCACCAGCCCTTGTAATACTTTTCCCGGTCCGCATTCAGTAAAATGAGTAGCCCCATCATTAACCATTGCCTGCACACATTGGGTCCACTTTACCGGGCCTGTTAACTGGGCTACCAGGTTATTTTTAATTTCACCAGGATCAGTTATCGATTCAGCATTTATGTTCTGGTATACTGGGCAAGAAGGATCACGGAAAGTACTTTTCATTATAGCTGCTGCCAGTTGTTCCCTGGCCGGCATCATCAGCGGTGAATGGAAGGCACCGCCAACAGGAAGTATCAAGGCTCTTTTCGCACCGGCGGCTTTTAATTTTTCGCAGGCTATGGCTATACCTTCTAAGGAGCCACTGATTACCAATTGGCCCGGACAATTATAATTGGCAGGCACAACGGTTTCCCCTGTTTCTTTTTGAACTTCCAGGCAGATCTCTTCAACCTTTGCATCTTCAAGTCCTAATACAGCAGCCATGCCGGAAGGATTTTTTTCACAGGCATCCTGCATGGCTTTGGCCCGGATGCCTACAAGTTTAAGTCCCTCTTCAAAACTCAAAGCCTTATTGGCAACTAATGCAGAAAATTCGCCCAGTGAATGCCCTGCTACCATATCCGGTTGCGGATCATTAAGCGTTGTAAAGGCAGCAAGCGAATGTATAAAAATGGCCGGCTGTGTAATAGCAGTTTTTTTAAGGTCTTCTTCAGATCCTGAAAATAAAATCTCCGAAATATTGAAACCCAGAATCTCGTTAGCCTGGTCAAACAATTGCCTGGCCTTGATGTCCTGGTCGTAAAGATTTTTTCCCATTCCGCTAAACTGTGCGCCCTGGCCGGGAAATATGAATGCTTTTTTCATGCTGGTATTTTATCTGTTAACCTTCCTTCAATCAATGAAGGTTAGAACTGATGAGTTTCATAAATTCAGTACGCGTTTCATTTTTTTCGAACTGGCCGAAAAATGCAGAAGTGGTAGTTACTGAAGCTTGTTTCTGCACGCCGCGCATCATCATGCACAGGTGAGAGGCTTCAATTACTACGGCCACCCCATGCGGATTAAGGGATTCTTTAATAGCCTCCAGGATCTGGGTGGTAAGCCTTTCCTGAACCTGCAGGCGCCGCGCAAAAACATCCACCACCCTGGCAAGTTTACTTAAGCCGGTTATATATCCATTAGGTATATAGGCTACATGGGCTTTGCCGTAAAAAGGCAACATATGGTGCTCGCACATGCTGAATAATTCTATGTCTTTAACTATTACCATTTCACTTACATCTTCATGAAACTTTGCGGAATCGAGTATAGACCTGGCATCCTGGCCGTATCCCTGGGTCATATATTGTAATGCCTTGGCCATACGTTCAGGAGTTTTTTGCAGTCCCTCACGGTCAGGATCTTCGCCTATTGAAGAAATGCATTCCCGGTAATTTTTTTTGAGCGAATCAGTGATTTCCTGATCATATTCATCCGTTCTTTTATAAGCCATAAGTTTATTTTTAGTTGTTAAGCAGGATACTCTACAAAGTTCCGTTCTGTTTCGTAGAGTCTTACCTGGATATCAAGGTCAGCATCAATTTTATCTCTAAGTATGTGATAGATGACTATAGCGATGTTTTCTGCAGTAGGGTTAAGGCTGGCAAATTCTTTACAATCTTCGTTTAGATTCTTGTGATCAAAACGTTCAAGTATTTCCGATTTAATAAGGTCGCTTAAAATTTTCATATCAATTACGAAACCTGTGGCAGGGTCCGGCATTCCAGTGACCTTCAGAACAAGGTCATAATTATGGCCATGAAAATGTGGGTTATTGCATTTGCCAAAAATTTTGTCATTCGTTTTTTCATCCCAGGAGGTATTGTGCAGCCGGTGGGCAGCGTTAAAATGCTCTTTGCGGAATACAGCTACTTTATTCATTGACATTGGATTTTGCCGGTCCAAAATATTCCACATATATCCTTGGGGTTTCATATAGTTTTAAACTATGGAGTTGAACCGCAGCAGGAATTCCCCGTACCAGTTGTTTCCAGATTTCTATTACGAGGTTTTCAATAGAACAGATCTTCCCTTTCATGAAATCCACATCCACATTAAGATTTTTATGATCAAGTTTTTCGGTTACATTTTCTTTGATGATCACACTCAGCTTCTTGGCGTCAAAAACAAAACCGGTTCCTTCATCTGGTTCTCCTTTTAAAGTGACGTGCAGTTCAAAATTATGCCCATGCCAGTTTTCATTGGCGCATTTGCCGAAAATTTCTTCGTTCTTCTCGCGTGTCCAGCCGGGGTTGAATAATTTATGGGCTGCGTTAAAATGTTCTATCCTGGTAATATATACCATCAGTGCTGACTTTTTGCAAAGGTAATGGATTGGTTAAAGTATGACTCATAAACCCGAAATTTGTATGATGCAGATATTGGTAGTGGCAGCAATGGAACTGGAAATTTCCTCCTTTCTTAAAAACAATCTTTCCGCAGATGTGTTGTTAACAGGAGTAGGAGTTCCTGCAACTATTTACCAGTTATCAAAAAGGATGATGCAGATAGATTACGACCTGGTAATACAGGCTGGAATCGCCGGATCATTTGACCCACTTCAGAAACTGGGACGGGTAGTGGCTGTAAGCCATGATACTTTTGCAGACCTGGGTGTACGGACTTCCGATCAGTTTAATACAGTTTTTGAAGCAGGGTTAGCTGACCCGGATGTGTTTCCTTTTACAGCAGGATGGTTGCCCAATCCAAATTTAGCCGGTTGGCAAACCAGGCTTGAAAGGGTGAAGGCTGTCACCGTTAATTCCATAGTTACAGCGGCACCGGAAATACACAGCCTGGTTGAGAAATACCAACCATCAGTTGAGTCTATGGAAGGTGCGGCACTTCATTATATCTGCCTGCAGGAAAAAACACCCTTTCTGCAGTTGAGGGCGTTAAGCAATTATGCCGGTGAAAGAGATAAAAAGAAATGGGAGATGAGCCTGGCGCTGCAATCGCTGAATGAAGCATTGCAACAGGTTTACGAGGAAACTTTGGATGGACATTATGACCACCCCTTATTAATAAATGAGTAAGATGGCTACCCGGAAATTTAAAATAGGATTTTCACCCTGCCCCAATGATACTTTTATTTTTGATGCGCTTGTCAATGGTAAAATTGACACCGGCGAATTTGAATTTGAACCGGTACTTGAAGATGTGCAGACTTTGAACCAATGGGCACTTGAAAAAAAGTTACCTGTGACCAAGTTAAGTTTTGGTGTATTTCCAAAGGTTTTAAATAACTATGTGTTACTGAATAGTGGTGCAGCGTTGGGAAGAGGAGTGGGGCCTTTATTGATTTCTGATTCAGTTATGCCTGGGCTCATGGCAACAGAAACGATTGCTGTTCCAGGCGGGGATACTACTGCCAACCTGTTATTTTCGCTCGCATATCCGGAAGCTGTTCATAAAATCTTTCTGCGTTATGACATGATAGAAGATTATGTTTTGGAAGGAAAGGGCCCGGGTGTCATCATTCATGAAAACAGGTTTACATACCAGGAGAAAGGATTGTATAAAATACGCGACCTGGGTGAATATTGGGAAGATAAAACTCAACATCCTATTCCACTTGGCGGTATTGTAATTGACCGCTTACTTCCAATTTCTGTTCAACATTCTATTGATAGATTGATAAGGCAGAGCATTGAATATGCTTACGCAGCATATCCTAAATTATCCGGTTATGTAAAAACGCATGCCCAGGAAATGGAAGAATCAGTAATGCGGAAACATATAGATTTATATGTAAACCAATTTTCTATAGACCTGGGTATAGAAGGTAAAAATGCGATCAAAAAATTAATGGATGTGTATAATAGTATTAACGGGCTGGAGCCTGGAGAACTTTCACCATTTATTTTGTAACGGGATCGTGAGAGTTTACAAAGACTTCCACCCGGCAATTACGGGCAATTTCCCCTGAATTCCGTCCGGCAGTAATATCTCTCTCAATACCTTCATTTGTTACCTTGTCTATCCTGTGTATTCCAATATATTTTGAAAGCAGGTATCTCTTAACCATATCGGCCCTTTCCCCTGCTAACCGTTCGCAAACAGAGGGCGTACCTTCTGTGATATATGCATGCCCTTCCAGTCGGATTGTCCAGGTGGGATTATTTTTTAAAACGTGAATGATGCTGTCCATAACCCGGTATGTCAAAGTGTGCAGGTAAGATTGGCCTGCTTCAAAAGGTACAATTATGGCATTGCGGTCAGGACAACCTCCATTAATTTTTTCTCCAAATTCATCAGGGCAGTTATCCAGGCTATCAATGATAAAATCTCCGTCCCGGTCTGAAGCCAGTTTTCCGGGTGGTGGATAATTCAGTTTGATTACTGCGCGACAGTTACCTATGCCTATATTTTTATTGCCGCGGTAAATCTGGCGTGATTTTCCAAAAGCAGAAACGTTTGCGATCCTGGATGAATCAACACCCCTGCCTAGTACATAAGTTTTTACAAATAAGGCACGGTTGAGAGACAGGTATTTGCTTATTGTATCACTTCCTTCATCCTGGTGTGCATAGCCTTCTATTGAAAGTGTTACTGAATCATTTTTTAATAGGATCCTGATCACACTGTCAATTACTTTCATTGTGTACTGCTGGTATAAGGCAGATTGTTTATATTCAAATGGGATGACTACAGAATCTTTAAGACCTGCTTTATGAAGTGGCTGTCCTTCTACGTCATGTACAAAGCTGCCACACAAAAAAAAGAATGCCAACTGTACAATGCGTTTCATGGATAAGTTTAATGCGGGCAAGATACTTTGTTCAAATGTAGTATCTGAATTCACAACTAATATTTTAACAGGAATTTTGGTTGCGACCTGTGAAGATATTTTAGTATTTTTCTAATTATTTTTAAGACTGCGATTATATACTTCCAGGCAACGGTTCCTGGCAAACACATGTTCAACCATTGGAGGAGGATAGGTTAGTTCAGCATATTCGGGCACCCAATGGCTGATATATTTCAACTGGGGGTCAAATTTTTTAGTTTGGAGGTATGGATTAAATATGCGGAAATAGGGGGAAGCATCGCAGCCACTGCCGGCGGCCCATTGCCATCCACCATTATTGGCTGCCAGGTCGTAATCAAGTAATTTCTCAGCAAAGTAGGCTTCACCCCAACGCCAGTCAATAAGTAAATGTTTACATAAAAAAGAAGCAGTAATCATCCGTACGCGGTTGTGCATAAAACCGGTGGCATTCAGTTGCCGCATTCCCGCATCTACAATCGGGTAACCGGTAAGGCCCTGGCACCACTTACTGAATTCTTCTTCATTATTTCTCCATTCAATTGCATCATAAGCGGGCTTGAAGGAACCACCTTTTCCAACCCGGGGAAAGTGCCAGAGTATTTGCTGGTAGAAATCACGCCATATCAATTCACTTAAAAAAACAGGTGAAGCCTCCGCAGCGCTGGTTGCTAAATTTCTTATGCTGATTGTACCAAAGCGGAGGTGAATTCCTAACCTGGAAGTACCGTTAATAGAGGGAAAGTCACGATTTTCACCATAATGTGCAAGCAAAGATTCAGATACATTGCCGGGAGGAAACGGGGGGCCTTCGTCAACAAACCCCATTACTGCCAGTTCAGGAAAAGGGAAGGGTGGCTGTTTCAGAAATTGTTTGACTAGTTTTCCGGAGGGATATGGTTTTAGTGTTTCCTGGTTAAATAACGATTTCCATTTGCGGCTATAAGGTGTAAAGACCGTATAAGGTTCACCGTTATCTTTAATTACTTCATTTTTTTCAAAGATGACGTGGTCTTTACAGGTCATAAACGGTATTTTATTCTGTAAGAGAAATTGACTGATCAGCTCATCACGCTCCCGGGCATAGGGTTCATAATCTGTGTTGGCGATGACATGATTAACGGCGTATTTTTTTATCAGAGTTTTAAAGATGTCGACAGGTTTTCCATAATGCACTTCTATAGCAGTTCCAGACTTTTTTAATTCGTTAGCAAGAATTTCCAATGAATGGTAAATAAAGCGTACGCGCTGGTCATTTTTTTCCAATAGGTCAAGTATATTGGAATCAAAAATAAATAAGGGTACAACCGGTGCATATCTATCCAGGGCCAGAAAGAGTCCTGCATTATCTTCCAGGCGAAGATCACGCCTGAACCAAAACAAAGAGACAGGTGTTTGATGCATTATCAGTTAAACAGGTTTGGGTAGTTAAACAATAATTGACCATACAGTTTCCGGGTAAAGGTGTTACCAAATTTTATGTCATCTATTTGCTGAATCCACCTGATATTGAAGACAGAATTGGTGAGGAATACTTCATCTGCTTCTTTTAACATGGTTTCACTTATGGAGGTTTCTTTTACCATTATTGGTTCCGGAAGTAATGGCAATTGCTGCAAAAGGAATTTGCGCATGATACCGGCAATACAACCTTCCTGTAAGGACGGGGTGTACACCTGACTGTCTTTTACAATAAATATATTGGCAATGGTGCTGTCACATATTCGTTCAAATTGATTCAGGACAATGGCATCATTCCATTTATTTTTTTTTGCATGTAAAGCAGCCATAAAATAAGGAAGGTAGTTGTTATGTTTACAACCAGAGTAATCATCTGCCATTTTTTTCGCTTGCCGGTAAATGCCTGCCTGCAGGCCATTTTCATTCCATTGGCTTGCTGAAGGTGAAAGCGGCCAGGTTTGTATCAGGTAAGATAACTGGTTGGTATTATCATACAGACCGCCATCTCCGCGTGAAACTGTAATTCTTATCCTGGCGGGATGGTGCCCGTTTTTTTTAAGTAATTCCAAAACCTGATTTTGAAGAAGGTCAGGAGTAAATAATTTGGGGATATCGTATTGAAATAGCTGCAATCCCATCCAAAGCCGGGCAAAATGTTCATCCAGTAATTGTATTTGTCCTCCCTGGTATTTCAGGGTTTCGAATAATCCATCGCCATACCTGAAGGACCTATTATCAGGCGATATTACAGGGGTAGCAGGGGAGGCCAATTTACCATTATAAATAAAATGATACATAAGGCAAAGGTAAAAGTAAAATCGGCTGCGGCAGGATAGAATAAAAAAATCCCGGAATTTCCAGGCTTTTAAAATATTAGATTTCTTCTATGATTTTGTGTCTTACTGCATACATTATAAGTCCTGCAGTACTTTTAGCCCCGGTTTTGACTTTCAGTTTATCACGTATAGCCTCCACCGTGCGTGGGCTCAGGTCAACCATATCGGCGATTTCCTTGGTACTTTTTTCTTCGCACATGAGGCGTAAGATGGTAGTTTCTTTATCGTTAAGCTGTGCTTCCTGCGGAACCAACTGTTGAGGTGTAGCCACATTACGTTGTTTCAGGTTTGTAAGGAGGGCTTTATTGGTTAAGGAATTAAAATAATATTCCTGTTCAAAACAGGTCTTAATAGCTTCATAAATTATTTCGCTGTCGCTGGTTTTTGTCAGGTAGCTGTTTGCACCCAACTCCATCAATTTGGTGATCATGCTATGGTCATCTACCATTGTAAGCATAATGACCTTTACGTTGGGTAATATTTTTTTAATTTCCGGTAAAGCGGTTATACCATCCATTATAGGCATTTGTATATCCAACAGGATAACATCAGCGGGTATTGATTTGATGAGATTCAATAAATGCATGCCGTTGTCTGCTTCGGCAATAACCTTTACATCTTTCTTGGTGCTGAGGGCTGTTTTTACGCCTGCCCGGTAAAGCACATGATCATCCGCGATTATAACATTAATAGGTTCTATGTATTCAGGTTTCATAATTTTTGTGAAATTAGGGTTTTTCTTGTAGTTGGTTTACTAAGGGTTGAATGGGTTGATACTTCGATATAACGTAAAACGCAAGATCTAATTATTATTCAACGAAATATAACGTGTAACTACCCTATGTTAAATATGGGATATTTACTACTAAACACGAAAAATCTGGGTTTTACGTTATAAATAATACTAACCGGCTAGTAGAAAAATACCGGATTCCCGGGGTTATTTTCACGTAAGATCTATAAAAAATATTTTTTAATATTACATATGAGTCATCAACAATTTTACATTTTACAGGCATTCATTCACATTGTATATTTATTATGCCTAATATTTTCGATTAAG
>JBKJUT010000162.1:0-6396 GCA_046590515.1 Ferruginibacter sp. | reverse complement strand
CCCAAATTTCATGTAAGCATCTGCCGTATTAATGGGGGTATAAGAATCACTCTTAACATTATTGTACACACCCACTTCTATTTCACCCACCATTTCAATAAAATAATCCCAGTTCCATTTTTGGTAAGCGTTCCATTTTTTGGCCAGCCCGGTAATGATCACCGGGGTCATGGTATCATAATATTTCCTTTTAAATTCTTCCGGGGAAATATCATCTACCTTATCAATAGTTTGTAAATGCATGGCACTGATTTATCCTTGCAAAATTAGTCAATAAATTTTTGCATGACTAAAATAGCCTGTCAGAAACGAATCAGTTAGATTTGCAAAAATGGCTACATGGCTAAGATAAAGGCCTCACTCAACGGTACAAAAAAAGAGGCTATCACTTTAAAAGCGGCTGCCCTTTTCCGGGATAAAGGATTTACCGGCAGCTCAATGCGCGAACTGGCGGATATTATGGGGGTGGAAGCTCCGAGCCTTTACAATCATATCGGTTCAAAAAGCGAGATTTTACAGATCATTTGTTTTAAGATTGCCAATGCCTTTAATACCCACCTGGCCACAGTTGAAAGGGTGGGCAGTAGCCCCGCTAAACTGGAAAACCTGGTACGGTTCCACATAAGTATGATGGTTAATGCGTATGATGAAGTATTTGTAGCCAACCACGAGTGGACACAACTTGAAGAGCCATTTTTAAGTAATTTCCTTGTGCAAAGAAAAAATTACGAGGCCAGGCTGGTGGCCATAATTGCTGAAGGAATCGCAAAAAAAGAATTAAAAAAAATCAACCCTTACATTGCAGCACTTACTATACTTTCGGCGGTACGTGGATTGGAAAGCTGGCATCGCCACAAAAATAACGTGAGTCTTAAAGAGCTGGAAAAAGATATGGTTCAACATTTACTTAAAGGATTAATTTAAAATATATGGCAGTTCACTTTCACCCTTTAAAAGTCAGGGATATAAAAAGAGAAACTGAAGATTGCGTCTCAATCGGCTTTGATATTTCACCTGAACAATGGGCCGCATTTAACTTCCGTGAAGGCCAGAATATTACGCTTAAGAAAACAATAAACGGGCAGGATGTACGTCGCTCTTATTCTATATGCACTGCACCGCATGAGAAAACATTACGCGTAGCTGTTAAGAAGGTAGAAGGCGGCGTCTTCTCCCGGTTTGCCAACCTCGAATTAAAAGATGGTGATGAAATAGAAGTATTACCTCCCACCGGCACTTTTAATGCAAAGATGAAAGAAGGACTTAGTGGCAACTACCTGGCTATAGCTGCTGGCAGCGGGATCACTCCAGTTGTGTCTATTATCAAACACACCTTGCTTACCCAACCTGGCAGTACATTCACGCTTTTGTATAATAACCGGAACCGCCAATCCATTATCTTTTTTGAAGAGCTGGAAGCTATCAAGAATAAATTCATGGGTCGCTTTAACCTGGTTTATATTTTCAGCCGGGAAAAAACGGAAGCAGCTATCAATTCAGGCAGAATAAATGCTGATAAATTGAGAGAACTTAATAAAATTGTTCCCTATACCCGGTTCGACAGTATTTACTTATGCGGGCCCGAAGAGATGATATTCACAGCAAGTGATTTTTTTAAACAACTGGGAATTCCCGGCAGCAAAGTTCATTTTGAATTATTTACCACACCCGGTCAGACTGCCTTTAATAAAGCGCGGCCTGCTGACGTAGCATACAATCCAGGTGATTTTAGCCAGGTGAGTGTGAAACTGGATGGCCGGACAGTTGAATTTGCGCTCGCCTATGAGGGCAACTCCATACTTGATGCGGCATTGGCCGCCGGGGCTGACCTTCCCTATGCCTGCAAAGGCGGGGTATGTGCCAGTTGCAAAGCCAAACTGACTGAAGGAAAAATAGAGATGGATGTAAACTATGCCCTCGAAGAAGAAGAAGTGGCACAAGGCTTTATCCTCACCTGCCAGGCGCACCCACGCACTCCCGTTATATCTGTAGATTTCGACGTAAAATAGATTGAAAAAATTACCCCGGATTATTTATCCGGGGTTATACTTTATTGAATGATCAATTTTTCTGAGCCTGTTTTTTCCTGGCCCGCACATAGCGAACATTCACGAAAAATCTATACATAAACTCCAAGGCACAGTTAATTCATCTCTCCCATCACCAAAAATGGTTTACCAAATAGCACATGCTGTTAATATCTCCCGTAAAAACTAACAATTGTTAGCTTTTTTCGTAAATTTGAATCTTAATTTACTGTTATGGACATACATGACCTTGAAAAAATATTTTTAGACAAAATTGAGCAGGAAATCAAGATTGAGCCACGCGACTGGATGCCCGACGCCTACCGCAAAACGAATGTGCGGCAGATAAGCCAGCATGCGCATAGTGAAATTGTAGGCATGTTACCTGAAGGCAACTGGATCAGCCGTGCCCCTACCCTTAAACGTAAAGCCATATTGATCGCCAAAGTGCAGGATGAGGCGGGACATGGATTATACCTTTACTCTGCTGCAGAAACACTTGGAACCAGCCGGGAGCAGATGATCGCCGACCTGCACAGTGGTAAAGCAAAATATTCTTCTATATTTAACTATCCCACTTTATCATGGGCTGACATGGGCGCTGTGGGCTGGCTGGTAGATGGAGCAGCCATCCTTAACCAGGTAATGCTTTGCCGTACTTCTTATGGTCCCTATGCCCGTGCCATGGTACGGATCTGTAAAGAGGAGAGCTTTCATCAACGCCAGGGTTTTGATACATTACTTGTTTTAAGCAAAGGCACTCCTGAACAAAAGGCTATGTGCCAGGATGCCATTAACCGGTGGTGGTGGCCCAGCCTCATGATGTTTGGTCCACGCGATAGCGAAAGCACCAATAGCGACCAGAGCATGAAGTGGAAAATAAAACGTAAAACGAATGATGAATTGCGGCAGCAGTTTGTAGACATGATCGTGGAACAGGTTAAATTGTTGGGAATGACCTTGCCAGACCCGGAATTAAAATGGAATGAAGACAGGAAGCATTATGACTTTGGTGAAATAAACTGGGAAGAATTCTGGAATGTAGTGAAAGGTAATGGTCCTTGTAATAAGCAAAGACTGGAAGCCAGGAACAAAGCACATGAGGAAGGAAGGTGGGTCAGGGAAGCTGCCAATGAATACGCCAGCAAGCAGCAAAATAATACCGTTGCCAGGGTGGCATAATTTTCAGCTATTTTAAAAACAGTAAGATGCACATATTTATTAAAAAGTTTTATTACGGAGATATACCCGATGGCGGCAGTGAAACTCCGGCAGGTTCCACCGATGGCGAGGTTGGTTGGCCATTATGGGAAGTTTTTATCAGGAGTAAACAAGGGCTTGATCATAAACATGCAGGCAGCCTTCATGCCGCCGATGCAGCTATGGCAATTGAAAATGCCAGGGATGTATACACGAGGAGGCAGGAAGGGGTGAGTCTTTGGGTAGTTGAAAGTAAATACATCCACGCCTCTGATCCCGCAGAAGCGGAAAGCCTGTACGAACCGGCAGAAGATAAAATTTATCGCCACCCTACTTTCTACGACTTGCCCGACGAGGTTAAACATATGTAACACCCGAAATAATTTATCATGCCTGATGCTGTTAATTTTTCTCTTTACCTGGCCGACAATTGCCTGGTACTCGCACAACGTAATAGTGAGTGGTGTGCTCATGGGCCTATATTGGAACAGGATATAGCCATTACCAATATCACGCTGGACCAAATCGGCCAGTCGCGCAACTTCTACCAGTATGCCGCCAGCCTTATGAACCAGCAGGAGCCCGGCGCCACGCACACTGAAGACAGCCTGGCTTACCTGCGCAAAGAACATGAATTTAAAAATCTCCTGTTGACAGAATTGCCTAACGGCGACTGGGGGCAAACCATATTACGACAATATTTTTTCAGCGTATACCAGTCACTGTTATTCACCAGGCTGGAAAATGGCAGCGATGTACAGTTAGCTGCAATTGCTGCAAAAAGTCTTAAAGAAATTGCCTACCATATAAAATGGAGCCGGGAATGGGTAATACGTTTAGGTGATGGCACCACAGAAAGCCATGAAAAAATGAAAAACGCACTCGACCGGTTGTGGATGTACTGCGGAGAAATGTTTGAACCTGCGGCCTATGAAATAGGTTTCGTGGATGATCATGAAAATATGCACAGGCAATGGATGACCCAGGTTACAGAAACCCTGGAAGAAGCCACTTTACCTGTCCCCGGAGCAGCTTTTGTTCAGTCAGGTGGCAAATTCGGCCGACATACGGAACACTTCGGATTTTTATTGGCTGAAATGCAGTATTTACAAAGAGCCTACCCGGGCGCCGAATGGTAATGACTTCATCGACTGACCATATCACTCCTTTCTTTCAGCCTGCAGAGGTGGAGGAAAAACGAATCTGGGATTTATTGGAAGAAGTAGCGGACCCTGAAGTGCCCGTATTGTCAGTGCTTGACCTGGGTATAGTAAGGGAAGTAAAAGCCTTTGCAGATGGAAACTCCTGGCAAGCTGAAATAAAGATTACTCCCACATATTCCGGTTGCCCCGCTATGGATATGATAGCCATGGGTATAAAAATGCAATTGTTATCACATGGTTACACCCAGGTAAAAATTATAACTGTGCTTTCCCCGGCCTGGACAACTGACTGGATGAGTGATGCAGGTAAAATGAAACTCGTACAATACGGAATAGCAGCGCCGCATAAATTAAATGCCGGGGATTCTGCGCCTGTTACTTGCCCGCAATGCCATTCAACCCACACCATACTGCTAAGTCAATTTGGTTCTACTGCCTGTAAAGCACTGTACCAGTGCCAGGATTGCAAAGAACCCTTTGATTATTTTAAATGTCATTGACAATTGCCCGCGCTTTTCAAGAAGGGTTTTGTAATTTTATAAGCCATAAATTGTAATATGTCCCCGATACTATTTGAAATAAAAGACCGCATTGCAATTATTACTTTAAACAGGCCAGACAAGTTTAATTCTTTCAACCGCCAGATGGCCCTGCAGTTTCAGGAGTACCTCGATGCCTGCGCCGCTGATCCACAGGTAAGATGTATTGTAATAACAGGTACGGGTAAGGCTTTTTCAGCCGGGCAGGATCTCGGGGAAATTACCGGTGAAAATCCGGTTGCTTTCGAAAAAATATTATCTGAACACTATAACCCGATCATCAGTAAAATCCGGGACATGGCAAAGCCGGTTTTGGCTGTTGTAAATGGCGTAGCTGCAGGGGCGGGAGCCAATATTGCCCTGTGTTGTGATGTAGTGGTGGCTGCAGGCTCAGCTAATTTCATCCAGGCATTTTCCCGGATAGGGCTTATCCCTGACAGCAGTGGCACATTCTTTTTGCCCCGCCTGGTA
Source organism: Ferruginibacter sp. (assembly GCA_046590515.1). GTDB lineage: Bacteria > Bacteroidota > Bacteroidia > Chitinophagales > Chitinophagaceae > Ferruginibacter. The sequence continues at coordinate 996 of JBKJUT010000162.1, read as the reverse complement.
GGTTTTCAGAAAGCTTCTGCACTGATGATGCTGGGAGATAAAATAGACGCAGCTTCCGCCAGTGATATGGGTATGATATACAAATATTTTCCAGATGAAAAATTAATGGAGGAAGCAATGACCATTGCAGATAAACTTGCCGGGTTGCCTACCCGTGGCCTTGGTCTTACCAAGCAGGCACTTAACAGGAGCCTGCACCACAACCTGCACCAGCAACTGGACCTGGAAGATGAGTTGCAGGCACAGGCAGCCAATACAAAAGATTACAAAGAAGGTGTAGCAGCCTTCATGGAAAAAAGATCTCCTGTTTTCACCGGCGAATAAAATAAGACATATGCACCCCACTCCCAAACAGGTTGTTGATCATATGATGGAAAACGACCTTTTCAGTCAATGGTTGGGCATAACTGTATCAGCCGTAGATGAAGGTTACAGTAAAATACAAATGACAGTGAGACCGGAAATGATTAATGGGTTTGGTATTGTACATGGCGGCATAGCTTTCTCCCTCGCTGACAGTGCCTTTGCCTTTGCATGTAATAACCGCAACGTGTTATCTGTAGCGTTAGATACTTCCATCAACTTCTTAAAACCTGTAATGGTAGGGGATGTGTTAACCGCTGAAGCAAAAGAGTTACACAACGGCAAATCACCCGGCCTGTACCACATATCAATCGGCAACCAGCATAATGTGGTTGTGGCAATTTTCAAAGGCACCTGTTTCAGAACCCACAAATCCCTAATAAATAAAAGCGATGATTTACCAGTTTAAAGAATATGTGCCAGTAGTTCATCCATCTTCATTTATACATCCCCTGGCTGCTGTAACCGGCAACGTTATTATCGGCAAGGAAGTTTACGTAGGACCAGGCGCGGCTATTCGTGGTGACTGGGGACAGGTAATTATAGAAGATGGGTGTAATGTGCAGGAAAACTGTACCATACATATGTTTCCAGGGGTTACGGTGATATTGGAAGAAAATGCGCACATCGGCC
>JBKJUT010000012.1:0-7560 GCA_046590515.1 Ferruginibacter sp. | reverse complement strand
TTTTTATGGTCACATCAAAATCTCCCCACACCCCGTAAAATTCACGGGCAATATAGGGATTGGGATGCCAGCCATCTTTATCGTATTCACACATTTTAGGATACCATTGACTCATACTGTACTGAACGCCGGTTCCAGGATTGTCCCGGCCGCTGCGACGCACCTGCAGGGGAACCTGGGCTTCAAATTCCATATCAAATGTCACTTTTGACCTGGGGGCAATATCACTGCTCAACTGCACCTCAAGAATGGTCTCATGGTAAATAAATTTCTGAGGTACGCCATTCATTTTTAAAGACAGAATTTTCTGGTAACCGATCTCGTTAGGTTGCAATTTTGAGATACGGTCTTTCACACGTCCATCCCAATCGGCACGCCCGTTAATAAGATTTTTTCCTAACTCCTGGCTGCGCACGTCCATGCTGCTGCCTGGCTGAAAAGCATTAAAATACAGGTGATAGAAAACTTTATTTAATTTCTCAGGTGAATTATTAAAATACTCCAGCTTTTGTTTACCCTGGAAGCGGTTAGCCGCCGCATTCATATTTATGTCCATCACATATTTGACCTTTTGCTGCCAGCGGCCAGGCTGTGCCGATATAGTAATGGAAGAAATAAAAAACAGGATAAAAAATAAGGAATATTTATACATACTTTAAAATTTTATTACATGGTTTAATGTACTGATCCAGAAAGTGAAATTAAGGGAATTAGGAAAACCCTCCAATCAATTTAACAGGCAGGTTATTTACCTTCTTTCCCTGACACTACAATTACAATTTCTCCCTTAACTGGTTTGGCATTAAAATAATCATACACTTCCTGTAAACTGCCGCGTTTATTCTCCTCGAATTTTTTTGTAAGCTCACGGCTGACACTACATTGGCGTATATCTCCAAAATATTCTATAAAGTGGCCCAGGGTTTTAACAAGCCGCATAGGACTTTCGTAAAAAATCATAGTCCGCTCCTCTAACGCCAGTCTTTTCAACATGGTTTGCCTGCCCTTTTTTAAAGGCAAAAATCCCTCGAAACAAAAACTGTCCAGGGGAAGGCCACTATTAACCAAAGCCGGCACAAAGGCAGTGGCACCAGGAAGGGTTTCCACTGTCACCCCTTGCTTAATACACTCCCGTACTAACAGGAAGGCGGGATCGCTGATACCAGGGGTACCGGCATCTGTAATAAGGGCAATCGTTTTACCTGCCGTCATCTGTTCTGCCAGGTGGGCAACAATTCTATGTTCATTATGCTGGTGATAGGCAGAAAGAGGCTTCTTAATACCGTAATGATTTAATAAAACAGAAGAAGTGCGGGTATCTTCTGCCAGGATAAGATCAGCATTTTTCAATACCTCTATGGCCCTGAATGTAATATCGCCCAGGTTTCCTATCGGTGATGGTATTAAGTAAAGCATGTATAGTGTATGGGGCAAAACTGCCCGGTTTGCAATAAGTACCGGATTTATTGAACAGAAAGTTCAAAAGTTTCCATCACCTGGTTCGCCAGTAATTTCCTGGCGGCATCGCCGGCAACCTGCAATGCTTCGCCTTTACTTGCTGCCTCAATCTGCAAGTCTATGTGTTTGCCAATTCTTACATCAGTAATGGCACTGATACCCAGGTTTTGTAATCCACCCATCACTGCCTTTCCTTGTGGATCCAATAGATCTTTTAGAGGCATTATTTTAACCTGGACTGTATACATCATGCTTTATTTTTAAATACCAAAGATAAAATAATGTAGGTGATAAACAGGATCGGAACGGCAAGCCAATGAAACAATATTGCGAACAGGATACCCAGGCCGATCAGCAGGAGCTGGCCCATATTACTTTTAAGAGAACGGTTTTTAATTTTTAATGACATCAACGGCAAGTTGCTGATCATAAGCCAGCTTAGCACAAGTATCATGCTGTACAATACATACTTATTCAAAAGCAATCCGGCAATTTCATTACTGTTATTCCAATATATTAACGGGAAGGAGGCCACCAGTAAACCTACTGCCGGGGTGGGTACACCTGTAAAGCCTGTGTGGGAAGATGTATCAATATTAAATCGTGCCAGCCGGTAAGCAGCCGCAGCAGCCACCAAAAAAGCAGGCAGCAGGTAGAACACTGCGGTTTCGATTCCGCCTTCTTCACTGGCATAACTCATTCGCAGGAACTGGTAGAAGATCATAGATGGTGCTACGCCAAAAGTAACCACGTCAGCCAATGAGTCCAGCTGTTTTCCCATCTCAGAAGAAGCATTAAATAAACGGGCAACGAAACCATCAAGAAAATCAACTACCGCAGCCAGGCCAATGAACAAAGAGGCCAGCCAGATTTTTTCCGGGATACTTACGAACTGCGCACCATCCACATCATAATGAATCACAATCCCGTTTTGAAGAATCATCACAATGGCCATACAACCAAATACAAGGTTGAGCAATGTAAAAATGTTTGGAATCTGTTTCATAAAATTTTACCTGTTTCAGCCGGCAGCTATTTATTTTTCATCAGGCTTTCAATATCCTCTACGGTAACCGGAATATTTTTCATAAGGTCTTTATTTCCATTGCGCGTAATAAGGTAATTATTTTCAATACGGATACCCATCTGTTCTTCTTCTATATAGATTCCCGGTTCAATGGTAAATACCATTCCTGCTTTTACAGGCTCCGTACGTGTGCCCAGGTCATGTACATCTAATCCCAGGTGGTGCGAAATACCATGGTACAGGTATTTGCGGTAAGCCCTGTTTTCAGGGTCTTCATTTTTAATATCCGACTTTCTAAGGAGGCCGATCTTTTGAAAGATAACAGTGGCTTCATCTCCTACTTTTTCTGTATAATCTACTATGCTGATACCAGGTTTAAGGATGCCGGCTGCATACATGTGAAGCTGCAGGCAGGCATTGTACACCGTTTTCTGCCGGCGCGAAAATTTGCCGTTAACCGGAATGGTTCTCGTCAGGTCAGCCGCATAATTGCCATACTCAGCGCCAAAATCCATCAACAGCAATTCTCCATCCTTACACTCCCGGTTATTTTCCACGTAATGCAGGGTGCGGGCCCGGTCTCCGCTTGCAATGATGGAGCCGTAGGCGGGACCGGTTGCCCGTTGTTTCAAAAAAGAATAATAAAGTTCTGCTTCGATTTCATACTCAAAAATACCTGGACGGATCACTTCCAATAAATGCCTGAAAGTGTTATCAGTTATATCGATTGCACGTTGAATTACTTCAACCTCTTCCATTGTTTTGATGGCTCTCAGCTCCTTCATCAGCCTGGCACTCCGGCGATACTCATGTAAAGGATACCGCAATTTCATGGATTCTACATAACGGTAATCCCTGACAGCCAAGAGATTTGATTTGCGGTCATTTTCATTTGTATTAAGATAGATGATATCACTCAGGTGAATCCAGGGTTGCAGCAAACCTTCCAGCGTATCCAGCCAAACAATTGTTTGAATGCCTGAAATGGCCTGGGCTTCGGGAATACGTAAACGATGACCATCCCATTTTTCTTTTAATTCATTGGGCCTTACCAATACCAATACTTCCCTGAATTTAGGATCAGGATTGGATGGATTCAGAATTACCATACTATCTTCCTGCTCAATACCCGATAACCAGAATAAATCGGAATTCTGTTTAAACCTGTGTTGGGCATCGCCATTGGCCGGAAGTTCATCATTGCTGTTAAAGATTGCAATGGCATTTTTTTCCATTCTGCCAACAAAACGCTCCCTGTTCCTGGTAAAAATTGCCTGGTTTAATGGAAGATATTTCATGATTTGGTTATTTTGACGGTTATTCGACCAGTAGTTGGCGGCCAAAGAGTTACAGGCTGCAATATACATTTTTATCGTTTTGCAGAATTTTTCATGCCCCGGTGCAAAAAGGCTGTGGCGGTATTTTTTTTAAGAATTTTGAATTAAGCTTTTTATCAATCATTCAATAAAAATTAAACGTAACTGGTTTTTCTTGAACAGTTAAAATATAATTACAATGATTATTTAAAATCTTTAAATAATAAGGTGAAGCCGTATACTATTACCAGTGGTACTGATTAAATTGGTTATAAATCAATACTATATTACCTTTACTTCCTTATATTTTTACACAAACTGCATAGCTATGTCTGTAACTACCTTGCCGGCGCCACCACTGGCTGCTTTAAAAAATTTAGGATTAAAAAACAATTCCGCCGTTTATTACCAGGTACCTCCTGATGAACTTTCTGCCCAGGCAGTACAACGTGGTGAAGGAGTGATCAGTGATACCGGCGCACTGGTTATACATACTGATGAATTCACCGGAAGAAGTCCCAAGGATAAATTTATTGTAAAGGATACACTCACCGAAAATTCTGTTCACTGGAACGATTTTAATTTGCCTATTGAGGAAAAGTATTTTGATAAAATGTATGCCAGCATGCTGGAGTATTTTGAAGGTAAGGAGATATGGGTAAGAGATTGTTACGCCTGTGCGGAACCTGCCTATCGACTTAATATCCGTGTAATCAATGAAAAACCCTGGAGTAGCCTTTTTGCACATAATATGTTCCTGAGACCTGCCGAAGATGAATTACCGGGTTTTCTGGCGGACTGGCACATACTTCAGGCCCCGGGCTTTCGGGCTAATCCTGAAACTGATGGCACACGTCAGCACAACTTCGCTATGGTAAGTTTCACTAAGAAAATGATATTGATTGGAGGAACCGGGTATACAGGAGAAATGAAAAAAGGCATATTTACTATCCTTAATTATTTATTGCCACACGACAAGAACGTATTGAGTATGCATTGTTCAGCCAATATGGGAAAAGATGGGGATACTGCAATATTTTTTGGTTTAAGCGGAACCGGCAAAACTACTCTTAGTGCCGATCCAAACAGGAAGTTGATTGGTGACGATGAGCACGGATGGACTGATAACTCAGTTTTCAATTTTGAAGGTGGATGTTACGCCAAGACGATAGACCTGAGCGAGGAAAAAGAGCCGGAAATCTACCGTGCTATCAGGCCGGGAGCCCTGGTTGAAAACACTACATTTATTGAAGGCACGAATAAAATAGATTTTGCCAGCAAGGCAGTTACTGAAAATACGCGGGTAAGTTATCCGCTCACTTTCATAAGCAATGCGCTTGAACCAAGCATTGGAAATACACCTAAAAATATATTTTTCCTTACCGCGGATGCTTATGGAATTCTCCCACCTGTCAGCAGGCTTTCACCTGGGCAGGCTATGTACCAGTTTATCAGCGGCTATACGGCAAAAGTAGCGGGTACTGAAGCGGGTGTTAAGGAACCGAGTTCTACTTTCAGCGCCTGTTTCGGTGCGCCCTTCCTGCCCCTTCACCCGGGAAAGTATGCGGAAATGCTCGGAAAGAAAATGAAAGATCACAATGTGGCTGTGTGGATGATAAATACCGGTTGGAGCGGCGGACCTTACGGTGTCGGGCAGCGGATGAAATTAAATTACACCCGGGCAATGATTACTGCCGCACTCGAAGGCAAACTTTCAGATGTGGAATTAGAAGCACACCCTGTCTTCGGGATGATGATGCCCACATCCTGCCCCGGGGTGCCGGCGGAAATACTGAACCCACGAAATACCTGGGAGGATAAGGAAGCTTATGATACAAAAGCAAAAGAACTTGCAGGTAAATTTGTAAAGAATTTTGAAAAATATGCAGCAGGGGTAAATGAAGAAACCCTGGCTGCTGCTCCAAAATATTAATTCCAGAAATTTTAAAATCTGTCCCCGGTACTCCGGGGATTTTTTTTGCCTGATTGCCGTTGCCGCTTTTCAGTATTAACTGGCATGGTTTTTCTTATTATACTCAAAAATAATTTTATGAAAAAATATTTAATGCTGGTGGCTGTTTTAATGGGATTAGGTAGTGCGTCCGTAAAAGCCCAGACCACCACTAAAAGCAGGGTTGGAAAAAATGTGATTATTGGCACAGCTGCCGGAGCAGCTACAGGAGCTGCCGTAAGTAAGAACCATCGCGCCAAAGGTGCAGTGATCGGTGGTGCTGTTGGAGCGGCAGGTGGATATGCCTGGGGTAAACATCGTAATAAGAAAAAAGGAAGAAGGGTGGTGACCAGGCATTAAATCTTCCGGATTTAAAAGTTAAAAAATCATTTCAGGGATCTCTCCTGTGATAATCAATTTACCTGCAGTTTTAGCCTGGATCTCTTCGACTGAAACACCGGGAGCCCTTTCTAATAATTGAAATCCATTGTCGGTAACCGCCAAAACTGCCAGCTCACTTACAATTTTCTTCACACAACGGATCCCGGTAAGCGGCAAACTACATTTAGGCAATAGCTTGCTCTCCCCTTTGGGGTTGGTATGCATCATAGCCACAATAATATTTTTTGCACTGGCAACAAGGTCCATGGCACCTCCCATTCCTTTAACCATTTTTCCGGGTATTTTCCAGTTAGCTATATCACCATGCTCGCTCACTTCCATAGCTCCTAACACGGTCAGGTCTACTTTCCCTGAACGAATCATTCCGAAACTAACAGCACTGTCAAAGAAGGCAGAACCGGGCAAAGTAGTAATGGTTTGTTTACCTGCATTAATCAGGTCTGCATCAGCCTCTCCTTCCAGGGGAAAAGGTCCCATTCCCAATAAGCCATTCTCGCTTTGTAAAACCACGTTAATCCCCTGTGGAATGTAGTTGGCCACAAGAGTGGGAATACCAATTCCAAGATTGACATAAAAGCCATCTTTTAATTCACGCGCTATGCGTTGGGCTATCTGGAATTTATCTAAGGCCATAATTATTTGTTTTCTTTCTTTTGAACAGTCAGTTGTTCAATTCGTTTTTCATATTGACTACCCTGGAATATACGGTGCACATATATACCTGGTGTGTGCACATGGTTAGGATCCAGTTCTCCTGCAGGCACAAGCATTTCCACCTCTGCAACTGTGATTTTTCCTGCCATTGCCATTAGAGGATTAAAATTCCGGGCTGTGTCTTTAAAGATAAGGTTGCCCGTTGTATCACCTTTCCAGGCTTTCACCAGTGCAAAGTCAGCGTCAAATGCCATTTCCAGCAGGTAGTCCTTCCCGTTAAAACGGCGCACTTCCTTTCCTTCCGCCACTTCGGTGCCTACACCTGCCGGTGTAAAAATAGCCGGCATGCCATATCCCGCTGCCATACAACGGGTAGCCAGGGTTCCCTGCGGTATCAGTTCAACCTCTAATTCACCTGAAAGCAACTGCCGCTCAAATTCAGCATTCTCTCCTACATACGATGCGATCATTTTTTTTACCTGGCCCCCCTGTAACATTAAACCTATTCCAAAATCATCTACTCCCGCATTATTAGATATGCAGGTAAGTTCACGTATACCCTTTTTCACAATAGCCTTTATGCAATTCTCCGGTATGCCGCACAACCCAAAACCTCCCAGCATAATCACTTGCCCGTTAACCAGGCCTTCCAGTGCAGACATCGCATCTTTATATACCTTATTCATAAGCGTTAATTCCTTTTTGTTTTATACGTGTATTCTCCCGGTTCTGTATGGTAAGCATGCTGTCCA
>JBKJUT010000289.1:0-5026 GCA_046590515.1 Ferruginibacter sp. | reverse complement strand
TGCGCGGCTCCACGTCCGCGTACCCCATGGCTGATAACCGCCGTTCTGCGCCACGGTGAAGTTCAGGCTGGAATACCAGGTACCGTTTCCTCTGGAAACGCAATGCCCCGCGGTCAGTACATGCTTCGCCGTGATCAGTGTTCCGGTACAGCCGACGGCGATGCGGCCAATATGCCAATATGGAGCGGTCACGGTATTGTTGATTTTCACTCTCTGGTCTGCGCCGATGACCACTCTCGGGGCGACCATGGAAAACTTGCGGATGGAACTGCCGTCGGGCCCTGCTTCCTTGATCGTTTGCATGCCGCCTATCCTTTCGAGTTCCTCGATGGCTTTCTCGAAAGCGATGACGTCTTCGGGCTGCATTTTTTGTTCATAGAGTTCGCCACCGGGCGTCACCATCAGTGCGCTCAATCCGGTGGCTCTTTCCTGTAATGTCTGCTGATCGATCGTGGTCGATTCGCCGATTTCAGGTTTTTCCGATCTGATCAAGTTTTCGCCATCGATGAAGACGGCTTTTTCGTTGAGCTTCACGAAAGACGAATTTTGCGGCTCGGCCGTATGCGCTACAGGTGCCGCGATCGCGAACGACAGGCACAGTGCGGTTGAAATTCTCATGACACGTTCCTTTTTTTGATGAAATTTCCATGTTTGAAAGTAGCCTTCAAAATCGCAGATGCGGTTCTGGGGCTGGATCCATCACTACGTCTTTTGAATTTGAAAGTCAAACCCGCAAGGTGGCCGATATGCTGCGAAAATACGGCATCAATGGCTTCCCGCGAAACGATAGGAATGATGCAATGCAAGTCAAACACATCACCCCGATCCTCAATGTCTCCGATATGGCGCAAAGCTTCGCCTGGTTCGAGAAACTCGGCTGGAAGAAGGGTTGGGACTGGGGCTCGCCGCCCAGTTTCGGCGGTGTGAACAACGGGCATTTCGAGATTTTCCTGTCTCTTGACGGACAGGGCGGGCGCGGGCGCTCGATTGGCCATGCCGCCACCTTCGGTCCGGGATCCAACGAGGCCGCCGAGCAGGGTGTCTGGATGTCGGTCTGGGTCGACGATGTGGATGCGGTGCATCGCGAATGCCTCGAACAGGGCATCGAGGTCACGTGGCCGCCCACCGATATGCCGTGGCATGTCCGCGAGATGCATATCCGTCATCCGGATGGACATGTATTTCGCATCAGCCAGAGAATCGAATGCGCGCCGGAAGACGCCTCTATCGAATCGTCGTAACGCGGGCATGCCTCGCCAAGTGAAAGCGCAACCTCGCCAAGGCTATGATGCTGGACCATCCGCAGGCATCGCGCCTGTGCCCAAGGAGTTCCCGATGTCCAATGACGCTGCTGCTGTCACCACGCTTCATGCCGGCCGCCTGACGGTCTGCACCTACGGCGGGTTCGCGCCGGTTTGCTTCAGGGATGCGGCTGGCGATCTTGTCGGTCTGGATGTGGTTTTCCTGGCCCGTTTCGCCCAGAGCGAGGGGCTTGCGCTCGACATGGTCGATCGTACGTTCGATGGCATCTGGGCGCTGCCGGGCATGGATGTCTGCGACATCGCGGCGGCCGGCATCACCAGGCTTGTTGCGCGCGACGTGGGTGAAGGCGGTACGTGGAGCGATGCATATTTCCAGGTCAATCGCTCGCTATTGGTTCGCACCGCCGAACAGCCGCTATTCGACAACCATGCCGCGCTCGTCGGCAAGAAGATCGTCGTGACTCGTGGCTCGACCGCCGATATCGATGCGCAAACGCGCTATCCCGACTGCACGCTGCAATACGTGGACGAAGTGGCAGTGGGTCAGCATGACCCGCAAGCCTATGTCGTCCAGACCCTGCTCGCGACGCACGAAGCCGATGCTTTCGGCGAAGGCGACGTGAGCAACCTGTATCTCCGCGACAGCTATGGCAAGGATGTCGAGGGCGGCTTGGTATTGGCCGACATCCATCCGATCGACGGTCCCGACGAAACCTTCAGCTTCGTCACCCGCAACGCCAGCTCAGGCCTGTTGAGTCGCTTGAACGCGTTCATCGCCGCGAACAAAAGCTCGTACGCACCGAGCGCATAGACCGGGACGGATTCCGGAACACTCCGCGCACCCTCGGATGCGCGGAGTGGACGACGCAGAGTCGACGTCCTCAGGGCGCCATACAGCCGTTCATGACGTAACATTCCTCGCGTTGCGTCCAGCAAAGATCAACGCTGGTGCCGCTGCGCACGCATTGGCGGAACTGCAGCTCGCAGAAGGCGCATCCGTCCTGCGAACTTGCGATCGGCGAAGCCACGAGCAGGAGCAGGCTGGAGAACAACAGACTGGAGAACGACATGCTTTTCCGGAAATTCTTCATCATCGAGTCCTTGGTGGTGATGAAATCCCCTGTTCGCGCAGTATAGGCGACGCGAACACATGTCGACATGGCTGGCCTCACCGCCAATAAGCTCGCCTCCTGCAACGCCAGTCAACCGGCTGCGCCGCTGAGAATCGGCTACGCTTTGTCGGGGCGATGCAGCCCGAATGCCCGGAGATTTCGCAACGATGAGCCTCCATGTCTTCTGCCAGGCGTTCCTGCATGGAATCGCCGCGTGGTGATGTCGCCGCTGCGTCTACTCATCCTGACCACGCTCGCGATGCTCGCCTTCGCCGGCAATTCGCTGCTGTGCCGTGCGGCGCTGGATCACACGCGTATCGATGCCACCAGTTTCACGACGATCCGCTTACTGTCGGGCGCGCTGGCGCTCTGGTTGTTTGTACAGATCCGCGTTTCCAGACCTGCGGGTGCCGGTAACTGGACTTCGGCCTTTGCCTTGTTCGCCTATGCCGCCGGCTTCTCGTTCGCGTATATCAATATATCTGCGGCGACCGGTGCGCTGCTGTTGTTCGGTACCGTGCAGATGACGATGATCAGCCACGGCTTGTGGCGGGGCGAACGCTTCACACCATCGCAATGGGGCGGGCTGGTGTTGGCGCTGGGCGGATTGGTGACGCTGCTGCTGCCAGGGCTGACTGCGCCGCCGTTGCCTTCGGCAGGATTGATGCTGTGCGCCGGTGTCGCTTGGGCCGCGTATTCGCTGCGCGGCAAGGGCGCGGGCGATCCGACGCGAGTGACAGCGGGCAACTTCCTGCGTGCGGTGCCGTTTTCGCTGGCCTTGAGCCTGCTGATGCTGAGCGGAACGACGTTGGACGTTGCGGGTATCGGTTACGCAATAGCGTCGGGCGCGCTGACGTCGGGACTCGGTTACGCGATCTGGTACACGGCATTGCCGGCGCTGAAGTCGACCCATGCGGCGACCGTGCAATTGAGCGTGCCCCTGATCGCGGCCCTGGGTGCGGTCGCGTTTCTAGGCGAAGCGATGACGCTGCGGTTACTGTCGGCATCCATCGCGATCGTGGGCGGAATCGCGCTGGTGATGCTGAGCCGTTTGCCTGATGCACTCATAACGCGAGAGAAAGAAGCGAATGGGTGCGATAAGGCGCGGTAGAATCGCCAGCCTGTCGTCGGCTTGAGTTCGTGTGTTCGTCAACATCGCCCAAGAGAGCACCCTCATGCATCACGCGAATTTTTTCAGGCCGATCTTCGACTTCATCGTGCGTGTTGGAATCGACATCAACGAAGCGCCTCTGCCCGCGGATACTTTTCTTCCGGGTATCGAGATTCGCAGCGGAGGCATCGCTGTCGATGCTGAAAAACTTGTGTGGCCCGGCGACCTGCTGCATGAAGCGGGGCATCTGGCAGTCTTGCCGGCAGGGCTGCGCCATGAGGCAAATGATGATCAGCCGAATGCCACCGAGGTCGAGTATGCGGGCGAGATCGAAGCGATGGCATGGGCGTGGGCCGCAGCGGCCGAGCTTGGCTTGCCGGCGGATGTGCTGGTCCACGCGGGTGGGTACAACGGCAGGGCTGGTGATCTGCTGCAGATGTATGCGTTCGGCGTGTATCCGGGGCTGAAAGGGCTGTGCGACACCGGGATGACGGCATCGCCGGGTTTCACGCGCGACTGCGGGCCGGTGCACTATCCACGGATGTTGCGCTGGCTGCGCGATTGAACGCTGCGACACGCTGCGGCCTGTGCGCTGTTCTGTGATGGTGATCGTATTGCCCGCGCTCCCGCCCAACGGACTATATTGACGCGCAGTCAGAGTGGGTGTCCCGCCGTCGCGGGTAACGCTAAACCGCCAGCACTCGTCGCGGCGGCGGTTTCAACATCAAGAGGTTGTCTATGCGCATAAAACAGTTGGTCTATGCAAGCCGGCAAGTCGTCGAATTTGACGGGCTGCGTCTGGTGTCTCTGCTGTATACGGCGCGCGACCGCAATGCGGAGCTGGGGATCACCGGCGTGCTTCTGTATTCGAACGGACTGTTCGTGCAGTGTCTGGAAGGGCCGCCCGAGAACGTCGATGCGATCTACGCGAAGATCTGTCTGGACCCCAGACACGGCGAGATTGTTCTGCTGCAGGCCATCGATACCGATGAGCGTCATTTCGAGAGCTGGATGATGGGCTGCGCGAAGGTTTCGGACTACCAGGCGCTCGAACTGATGCGCGCGGAATGGCAGTCCACGTCTGATGTCATGGATCGCTCGAGCTGGCTGAGTCCGGGCTTCGTGCTGATGAAGACGATGTGGGACATCTATAAGGATTTCGGCGAGCTGAACCTTGAGGAGCCCGGCGCCTGAATGCGAACGGCTGCGCTATAGCAACCGCTGTGTGATCGCCTTCAAGACCGCGTGGGTGCGGTCGCGGCAGTCCAGCTTCACCAGGACCTCGGACATGTAGTTCTTCACCGTGCCTTCGGACAGGTGCAGGCTGCGCGCGATTTCCTTGTTGGAGTAACCGCCGGCCACCAGACGCAGGATCGACCGCTCGCGTTCGGTCAGGCGGACGCCGGCTTCCGCGGGTGCGCTGTCTGCCCAAGCGGCGCGCACTGGCCCCAGGCTGACCGGCTGCAGCAGGGTTTCGCCGGCCGCGACCCGCAGGATCGCGGCTTTGAGGTCTTCGGGCGAGGCATCCTTGAGCAGGAAGC
>JBKJUT010000269.1:0-11254 GCA_046590515.1 Ferruginibacter sp. | reverse complement strand
AATTAATTGATAATATAAAGACAGAGCCGTCCACCTGGGCGGCTCTTTTTTATGCCCCATAATCAGATAACCAGCTCATACCTCTTACGTATAATATCCAGGTGATGGTATGCATGTCCTACCGTTATAAAACCTATGGCAAGGACAGTAGTCTCGTTATTATTGGCCTTTCCTGACCTCATTAATTGCTCCTTATTAAATGTATGGAAGAGAAAGGAGGCAGACCGGCGTACCGCTTCCATTTCCTGGCAAAGGCTTTCCCAACTGCGTTCGTTGGCAAAGGAGTTTGTCGAGTATTCATTCTCGTCAAACCCTGGTAAGGATATCTGCTCACCCCTTGCAATGGCTAAGGCACGGTAAGTAAAGATCCGCTCGGTATCAATCATATGTTGCAACAGTTCCTTAAGGGTCCATTTCCCGGTAGCATACGATTTATCGGCCTGCAGTTCAGTGAATCCACTGAGGTATGAAAATGCTGATTCCTGGTTTTCAAATGCAGATAGTAAATCATCTTCCGGCACCAGGCTTATATAATTTGTAAAGTAAGCCGGGTATGTATCGGTTGAAGGTTTTGCCATGTCAAAAAGTTTAGCGCAAAAATAAGCCGTTCCGGAATGGAACGGCTTATTTAAAACCTGCCAGCAGGCTTATTTCTTTTTGTATTTTACTTTTTTTACTTTCTTCTTGTAGGAATTTTCTTTTACCGGTTCCATGTCGTTATCTCCTTTAATAGCGCTTGCCAGTTTGATTGCCTCATATGCATTAACGAAACCACCGGTTTTGGATATATCGGTCAGGTTAACCAGTTCATCTGTTCCTGGAATTCTCACAGTGGTGGCTGCCGGCAACGCTGATTTTTCAATCACGTATTTTACCTGCTTGGCAGAAAGCGCCGGGTAGTATTCAAGTAAAAGCGCCGCTACACCTGCTACCACAGGGCCTGCCATACTTGTACCGCTGGCATTACCATAGGTATTACCGCCGGGGATAGTGGAATTGATATTCACTCCCGGTGCAAATACGTCCACTTCTCTCTTCCCGAAATTGCTGAAAGAGGCTGTAAGGCCGCCATTCTTTAAATCTCCACTGGCACCAACCGTAATAATATTTACCGCACGGCCTTTTCCATCTACATAAACCGGGTTGGGAAAATTGTTAGTGCTGTCAATATTTTTTGCCGAATTACCAGCCGCATGTATCAACAGTACATTTTTACTTTCTGCATAGCGGAATGCATCATCTACCCACTGTTTCTCAGGCGAAAATTCTTTTCCGAAACTCATGCTGATCACTTTAGCACCATTATCCACAGCATAATAAATAGCATTGGCTATATCTTTATCATGCTCATCTCCATCAGGCACTGCTCGTAACATCATTATTGACACATTGTCTGCGATACCATCAACTCCTTTGCCATTATCTCTGGCGGCGCCGATGATTCCCGAACAATGGGTTCCATGAAATGGAGTATTTGCCATGATATCGTTATTGCCGTAATTCCTGTCTTTTAAATTTGTTTCATCGTCTTTTACGATCTCCTTCCTGTAAGCTTTTGGAGGAGTTGACGCAGATTCTCCTTTACGGATTTCGGCGTTCATATCTTCAAGTATCTGGTTGTTGGTGATTTCGTAGTTGTCGTTATCCTTGGATATATTAAGAATAATAGCCTTGGTGATGCGTGATTCCAGGGTAGTAGGAGTATAACTGGCCAAATCCTTTCCATTATATTCTTCCTTTCCCAACGCTTTCCGGATGGCTGAATCCCCGGCAATGATCTTGGGTTTGATTTCAATAATTGCATTTACCTGCTCACTATTGGAGTTACCCATTACTTTTTCCCGCGCTGCCAGGTACATCTGGTATTCCAATTTATCTTTTGTGGACAAAGTGGTCAAATCTACTTTTCGGTTTTCCCAATTGTCTTTATAACGGTAATACACGCGTACACCTTCGTCTGAATCTTCTTTTACATTGCGCCCATCTTTTCCACCCAGGAAATTCCATCCATGCACATCATCAATATAACCATTATGGTCATCATCGATACCATTACCTGGAATTTCACCGGGGTTGGTCCATAATACCGGCTTCAGATCTTCATGTAAAGTGTCTATACCACTGTCTATGACAGCTACGATCACTTTCTTACTTTTGAGATTGTTTTGTTTAATAAATGAATAGGCCTTGTCCAGGCTTATTCCATTAAAACCGGAGGCAGCCGGGTCGAGTTGATGCCAGTTCTTTGGCACTGTTTCTTTAACAACAGGAACGTTGTTCTGCGAGTATACGGCTGAAGTTCCCAGGAAGGACAGCCAGAATAATACGGATAATTTCTTCATGTGATTTTTAGATGTTGTATTGGCAAAAATAATTGAATAGTGTTGATTACATTTCCTTACCGCGGTATTTAGCTAAACTTTAAAGGTCGAATCGTATCCCTTGTGCCAATGGCAGTTTGTCTGTATAATTAATGGTATTGGTTTGCCGGCGCATATATACTTTCCAGGCATCACTTCCGCTTTCACGGCCGCCACCTGTTTCTTTTTCACCGCCAAATGCGCCACCTATTTCAGCGCCACTGGTGCCAATGTTCACATTCGCAATTCCACAGTCACTGCCACGGGCGGATAAGAATAATTCTGCTTCACGCAGGTTATTGGTGATTATAGATGAGGATAAACCTTGCGGCACCCCGTTTTGTAATGCCAGTGCTTCTTCTAACGTTTTATATTTCATGATATAAAGGATAGGAGCAAAGGTTTCATGCTGCACTATTTCCATATTGTTTTTGGCTTCTGCAATACAAGGTTTCACATAGCAGCCGCTTTCATACCCTTTCCCTTTAAGCACCCCGCCTTCTACCAAAAATTTTCCACCGGACTGTTTACATTTTTCAATCGCTTCCAGGTACATGTTCACTGCATCTTTATCAATCAACGGGCCTACATGGTATTTTTCCATTAACGGGTTTCCTATTTTCAATTGGGAGTAGGCATTAAGCAACTTATCACGGAACTGGTTGTAAATTTTTTCGTGGATGATCAGCCGGCGAGTAGTGGTACACCGTTGGCCTGCCGTGCCTACAGCACCGAAAGTAGCAGCTATTAAAGCTATTTGTTGATCTGCCTCTTTGGAAATGATGATGGCATTATTACCTCCCAGTTCCAACAGGCTTCTTCCCAGGCGCTGCCCCACGGCTGCACTTACCGCCTTGCCCATCCGGGTACTGCCGGTAGCAGACAGTAATTGAATGCGGGAATCACCACTCATCCATTCGCCAATTTCACGGCCGCCGGTAACCAGGCAACTTACTCCCTCTGGTACTTTATTTTTTTTGAACACACCTTGAATAATTTTTTGGCAGGCTACTCCACATAACGGGGTTTTTTCACTGGGCTTCCAGATGGAGACATCTCCACAAACCCAGGCCAGCATACTGTTCCAGCTCCAGACTGCCACCGGGAAATTAAAGGCGCTTATAATTCCTACTATGCCCAAGGGGTGGTATTGTTCATACATCCGGTGACCGGGGCGTTCACTATGCATCGTTAGTCCGTGCAATTGCCGGGAGAGACCTACCGCAAAATCACAGATATCTATCATTTCCTGCACTTCACCCATTCCTTCCTGCAGGCTTTTTCCCATTTCATAACTAACGAGTTGGCCTAAGGGCTCTTTAAATTTTCTTAATTCAATTCCTATCTGGCGTACAATTTCACCTCTTTGCGGGGCGGGCCATAGTTGCCATTCCTTAAAAGCAGCAGCAGCTTTATCTACCACGGCATCATAAGCGGCTTTATCGGCTGCAGTTACTGTGCCGATGACTTTACCATCCACAGGGGACATCGAGGTAATTTTTTCACCTTTGGATTTGATCCACACTGTACCGGTAGATACACCCTGGTTAACAGGAAGAATTTGTAATGTTTTCAGGAATTCCATGCTTCGATATGATTGAAGCGGCAAGTTAAGGCAATCCGGCTGTTTAAATAAAATCCCCGGTAGGAGGGGCGCGTCATTTTACTGAATTAATATTGTTCCTGTTCATTTGGGAAATCTGATTTTTTTATATCGGAAATATATTTTTGTACGGCAGTAGTGACCTGCTCTTCCAGGTTCAGGTATTGCCTTAAGAACCGGGGTTTGAATTCCGTATTGATACCCAGCATATCATGCATCACGAGTACCTGGCCATCGCAAAACCCGCCGGCACCGATTCCTATAGTAGGTATCTGCAGGCTTTCACTCACTTCCTTTGCCAGTTTTGCAGGTATCTTTTCAAGTACAATAGCAAAGCAGCCCGCTTCCTGAAGCAACAACGCATCTTTTTTTAATTTCTCTGCTTCAATTTCTTCCTTTGCACGAACGGTATAGGTTCCGAATTTATAAATGCTTTGCGGGGTAAGGCCTAAATGACCCATTACCGGAACACCGGCGCTGATGATTCTTTTGACAGATTCCACTACTTCCTCACCGCCTTCCAGTTTTACAGAATGCCCGCCTGATTCTTTCATAATGCGGATAGCAGAATTGAGTGCTTCTTTTGAGTTCCCCTGGTAAGAACCGAAAGGCATATCTACCACCACCAGGCATCGGTTGATACCCCGCACTACAGAGGCTGCATGATAAATCATTTGTTCAAGCGTGATGGGGAGAGTGGTTTCATGACCGGCCATGACGTTGCTGGCACTGTCGCCTACCAATATAATTTCAATACCCGCCCTGTCAAACAGCCGGGCAAAAGAATAATCATAGGCTGTGATCATGGAGATTTTTTCCCCCGACGATTTCATTTTCTGAAGGGTATGGGTTGTAATTTTTTTTACTTCTTTATTAACAGACATAGCTTAAAATTTAGTGCTGAATAAAAGAAGGAGTTGGCTCTGCGTTAGAATAAAACAAATCCGTTCGTAGCGGTAACAGGTTGTAAATGTAATAGAAAAAAACAGAATCTCACCACACCTTTGGCAATTCTGCAAAGTACTTATTTCATAGCCTGGGTAGCCTGTACCTCTGCCCACAAGTGCTGAATAAGCCCGTCTGCCAATCCAATTTTCGGAACAGATATTTCGCTGGCGCCGGCCCAACGCATCACGTTGATGTAAATGGAAAGGGCGGGTACGATTACGTCGGCACGGTCGGCTCTTAAATTATATTTAACGATACGTTCTGCCAGCGGTACACTTTCCAGTTCGCGGTAGTAATCCCGTAAAAGTTCGAGGGGTAAAGGTTTACCGTCTTTTTTCTTGCTGAGAGAAAAAACTTTATTAATGTTGCCGCCACTGCCAATTGCCATTACTTCTTTGTGCCCGCGGGTAACTGATTTAAGTCCTTCCTTCATTTTCTCCCATTCTTCACCGGTTACCTGGTTTTGTAGAAGACGTATAGTGCCTATATTAAATGATTTTTTAAATACCAGAATACCGTTGCTGAAAAATGAAAGTTCTGTACTGCCGCCACCAACATCTACATACAGGTAGCTGTGGTCTTTATCCATATTTTCTGCCACATGGTTTTCATACACCAGGTTTGCTTCCATTTCGCCGGTGATTACTTCAATCTGAATTCCTGTTTCGTCAGCCACCTGTTTAATGATGTCGCCGGCATTGGCAGCATCACGCATGGCACTGGTGGCGCAGGCTTTTACAGCATCCACCTGGTAAGCATTCATCAGGAATTTGAACGATTTCATCGTCTCCAGCATCATCTGCGTTTTTTCCGGGGAGATAAATTTTTTCGCAAATACGTCGAAGCCTAGACGCAAAGGAACCCGCACAAGATTCAACTTATTAAATTCTGTTTTACCTGATGCACCCGTGGCAACCTCTGTAATGAGAAGACGGGCAGCATTACTTCCGATATCTATGGCGGCGAGTTTCAATATATTAACGGGTTATGTGACCAAAGATACGGTCATTTGTTATTGAGGTAGTTATACGTTTCCAGTTGAGAACGTACCTGCTTTTTATTTCGTGGGTTTACATATTGATTGCTTAAATCATTATCAAGTATCCTGGCTTTGACATTATCGGACAGTTGAATATTCAGCAGGTCTTTAATCTCTTCCTGTATATCCTTCTCAAGAATGGGGCAGGCTGCTTCCACCCGGTGGTCGATATTCCGTACCATCCAGTCTGCAGAAGATATATATACCTTTTCCTTACCGCCATTAAAAAATATTATTACCCTTGCATGTTCCAGGTATTCATCAATAATACTGACCGCCTTTACCGGTATTTTAAATTTTTTACTTTCTGAAAACATGCAAAAGATTCCGCGTATCACCAGTTTTATTTCCACACCCGCCCGCGCTGCCTCGGTCAGTTTTTCAATAAGTAATGAATCACTGAGTGAGTTAAGTTTTAAGGTGATAGCGGCCCGTTTTTTATTATGGGCAAATTTAATTTCACGGTTGATAAGGGAAATGAGTTGTTTGCGCATATTCGCCGGGGTTACCACGAGGGTTTTGCAGGCTTTAAGATAAGCCAGCCGGGTTTTTGGATGCTCCAGGTAAGTGAATATCCGGTTCACATCTGCCATTACTTTACGGTCGGAGGTGAGTAAGAGGTGATCGCCATAGGCGAGGGCTGTACGCTCATTAAAATTTCCCGTGCTGATAAAACCATAATGTGTGGTCTGGTTGTTTGATCGTTTTTTAATCAGGCACAACTTAGCATGTACTTTTAATTCCGGTACCCCCAGGAGCACTTTGATCCCGTTATCTTCCAGTTCTTTTTTCCAGGACAGGTTGGCTTCTTCATCAAACCGCGCACGCAGTTCCAGGACTGCTGTTACCTGTTTGCCATTTCGCACTGCGTTGGTAAGGGCGTTAACTATTTTAGAACGTGGCGCCAGCCGGTAACAGGTTATTTTGATACTGACCACATCCGGGTCTATAGCTGCCTCACGCAAAAGATCAATTACGCTGTCAAATGAATGGTAGGGAAAATGCAGCATCACGTCTTTCTCCAATATGATATTAGTAAGGCTGTTTACATTCATAAACATTGGATGGGTAAAGGGCTTTTTCCTCTGTTTTTTCTGGCTGAATACCGATTCCGGGAAATTGATAAAATCTTTGAAATTATGAATACGGCCGCCAGGTACCAGGTTATCTTTATGCGAAAGTCCCATTCGTTTTACCAGGTATGTAAGCAGGGAAGGGTCTATCTCTTTGTCGAACACGAGCCGGACAGGTTTTCCCTTTTTGCGGTTCTTTATTCCCTTTTCAATCTTTTGGATCAGGCTGGTAGATACATCATTGTCAATATCAATTTCTGCATCGCGGGTAAGCTTGATAGTATGGGCTGAGAATGTATCATAACCAAAAAATGAAAAAATATTTGGCAGGCAAAACCGGATTACATCCTCAAGCAGGATGATATACTGTTCACCTGATTTGGCAGGCAGAATCAGGAACCTTGACAGGCGCCGGATGGGCACCGATACCAGTGCATACTTAGTGGGAATGCTGCGGTCTTTTTTGGAAAGCTGGCAGGCAAGGTATATAGATTTATCGTTAAGCACCGGGAAAACATGAATGCTCTCAATCATCAGCGGTATAATATAACTGCGCACCTCTTCATTGAAATAATCCAGCACAAATTTCTGCTGGGCCACACTGAGTTTTTTTTCGTCAACCAGGATGATCTTTTCTTTTTTTAACTCACGGAGAATCTCGTTCCAGATTCTTTCAAATTCTTTCTGCTGCACCAGGGCTTTTTCCATAATTTCTTCCAGGATACGGCCGGGGTCAATCTCCAGGTGCATCCTGGCTTTGCTGCCCAGTTCCACCATTCTCTTTAATGCGGCTACACGTACCCTGAAAAACTCGTCAAGGTTGTTTGAAAATATACCCAGGAAACGGATCCGTTCTTTCAAGGGAACTTTTTCATCGGCAGCTTCCTGTAATACCCGGCTGTTAAAAGACAGCCAGCTGATATCTCTTATTATGGTTTTTCTTTTATGCAAACCTTATTTTAAATTTTGCATTTTGTGGATGATACCGGTAGTGGAAATTCCTTCTATAATAGCAGCCAGTTCCACCTTACCGCCGTTAGCCAGCACTTCATCGGAGCCGGCGACCTGGTCTACGGAATAATCTCCCCCTTTAACAAGTACATCCGGCAGGATGGCTTTGATCAGTTCCAGCGGTGTGTCTTCTTCAAAGATAATTACGGCATCGGTTACCAGCAGAGATGCCAGCATCAGGGCACGCGCATTCTCCCCGTTTACCGGGCGGTCATTACCCTTAAGTCTTTTTACAGAAGCATCCGAATTAACAGCCGTTATAAGTTTAGTGCCATGACTGGCGGCTTCTGCAAGCGAGGCCAGGTGGCCTTCATGCAGTATATCAAACACCCCGTTGGTAAATACGATTTTGTGGTTTTTCAATCTCCATCTTTTTAATTCAGCTTTTAAAAGCGGCAGTGTAAAAATTTTAGACGGTATGGATTGTATTGATTTCATTCTTTTTTTTATTTATATAGGGAAGCAGCAACAATGCAACCAATCCCAAAATGATGATAATACCGGTATTAATGCCCCACATAAGACTGCCAAAAGCATTGCCGGCCGGGTATGAGATATTATATATCAATAAGGCTTCTGTAACAAAAAGCGGGAAAGTACCGATACCATTAGGTGTAACAATCATGGCCAACGTGGCTACAGATAATATGGTAAATGCAGGACCTATACCCAGGTGAGAAGTATTCTGCATAGCCGAAAAACCCACGTATATCTGCAAGAGATACATTGACCAGATGAAAAGGGTATGTAATAAAAACTGCTTCCGGTGTTTAAGGTTTTTGATTGATTTTATTCCTTCTATAATTCCCTTCAAAAAATTATTGATTTTGAAAATAAGCCGGTTGCCGGGGTGTTTTTTAAAAAGATATTTTATACCATAATAAACGGCTGCAAAAAAAGCCAGCAATATGAGCATCTTTCCCCAGATGGGAAAACCACTGGAACGGCTGAACGCCAAAAATTTATTTTGCAGGTAGCCGCCCACCAGTTTAATCTGTATAATAATGGTAATGCCAATAAACAGGATATAACAAACCAGGTCAAAGAGCCTTTCAATAACGATGGTACCGAATAATTTATCTACCTGGAGCTTTTCATAACGGGCCAGGAAAGTACATTTAAGCACTTCTCCCAGGCGCGGAATGGCAGCATTTGCCAGGTAGCCCACCATGATTACATTAAAAAGATTTTTCAGTTTTGGCTTGTATCCCAGCGGCTCCATAAGTAATTTCCATCGCATGGCACGACTGATATGGCTTAATATACTCATTAATACTACGGGTATCACCAACCAGTAATTGGCATGTTGCAGAGCCTGGATAAAATCATTTTTTTCTTCGGGAGTCATCGCGCGCAATTGCCACCAGACAAGGAAAATTCCTCCCCCCAGGAAAATTACATACTGCAATATGGACATAAAGCGTTTACGCATGCGCACAAGTTACAATTGTGAATTAATAGAATCAGGGAAAGCCGCGGATATTAATAGGTTATCAATTAGTCTTACCTCACCCAGGTATGCCGCTGCCAAAACTACGACTGGGATTTTTCCGTCCCAGGTATCCACCGGCTGTAACGTACCGGCATCTGCCAATTCCAGGTAATCTACTTTGAAGCCCTGTTCAGCCAGCGAGCCAGCAGCATTTCCTGTAATCTCTTTGAGCGGGCCTGGTTTTATTTCTCCCGCTATCTTCTGCAATGCCTTATAAATGAGGGGAGCTTTGGCACGCTCCACCTTACCAAGGCGCATATTGCGGCTGCTCATTGCCAGTCCGTCGATTTCTCTCAGGGTAGGGTGAATATGAACAGTTACCGGTAGTCCTGCATCTTTGATTAACCTTGTAATGACCATACACTGCTGAAAATCCTTTTGCCCAATAAACAAATCATCCGGTTGAACAATTTCCAATAACCGCATCACTACCTGCCCAACCCCCTGGAAATGCCCAGGCCGGTAAGCCGCCTCCAGTACCGTGTCCAGGAAACCGAGATCATATTGAACCAGTTCTTTTCCCGGCACATATATTTCTTCACGGGAAGGAAAAAACAAAAGATCGCAGCCACTTGCCTCGAGCATGTCGATATCCCTGTCAAGCGTTTTAGGATATTTCTCAAAATCCTGCACATTATTAAATTGAGTGGGATTAACGAAAATACTGGCCACCGTTATATCATTGTGTGCAATGGAACTATGTATTAAAGAAATGTGGCCCGGGTGAAGGGCACCCATTGTTGGAACAAAACCAATTGTTTTCCCGGCCTGTTTTTGAATATCAATGTAGTTTGAAAGCTTCTCTGTTGTTTTAAAAATAATCATCTTATGGTATTAAAAAGCCTTCAAATGCTTGTTGATTAACAATTTCAATAAAAAATCAGTACCTTTGCGCACTCGTAAAAGGATATTTTACTGCATCTAACCAAGTACAAAATGTCAACAAAGAAAAGAATTTTATTTATAGCCAACGAAATGTCTCCCTACCTGGAGATGACAGAATTCGCAGAAATCGTAAATAAGCTTGCTGTTTTATCGAACGACAACAATATGGAGGTGAGGTGTATTATGCCCAAATTTGGCGTAATTAATGAACGCCGGCACCGTCTGCACGAAGTGGTGCGGTTATCGGGTATTAATGTGTCCATTGATAATGATGACTATCCACTTACCATTAAGGTAGCATCTTTGCCTAATGCCGGTTTGCAGATCTATTTCCTGGGTAACGGAGATTATTTTAAGCGGAAGTCCATTTTCACAGATGATAAAGACAAATGGTTTGAAGACAATGGTTTACGTACTGTTTTGTTCTGTAAAGGTGCACTGGAAACCGTAAAAAAGTTTGGCTGGCCCCCTGACATCATTCATTGTAGTGGCTGGATGACTGGTTTGATTCCTATGCTGATACGCACGGCTTATAAAAAAGAACCTGTCTTCAGTAACAGTAAGATCATTTATACAATTGGTCAGTCTACTTTTAAAGATAAACTGGGTGCCGATTTTCTGAAGCTTGCTGCCATCAATGACCATGTAACCAAGAAAGAACTGGAGCCGTTTAAAGATGTGAATAATGTGGCTATGTTCCGGGGCGGTGCTGCATTTGCAGATGCCATCACTTTTGGTGCTGGTGATACAGATAAAAAACTGGCAGAAGAATTCTCAAAAGTAAAAGGCAAAAAGATCCTGAAGTATAATGCTGAAAGTGATTTAACAGACTATTTACAATTA
>JBKJUT010000032.1:0-13268 GCA_046590515.1 Ferruginibacter sp. | reverse complement strand
GTTGTTTAGCCAGCGCTGAACAGATGGGTGAAGGCTGGAGTGATTATTTTGGTTTAATGCTGACCCAGGATTGGACTACCGCTAATGTAAATACAGGTTTCACAACTCCACGGGCGGTGGGCACCTATGCCGGCGGACAAGGGCCCAATGGCACCGGTTTCCGTAGTCAGAAATACAGTACCAATTTTACGGTTAATAACCTGGTATATGCCAGCACTATTCCTACGGAAACGCACGACCGGGGGGAGATCTGGTGTGCCGTACTCTGGGATATGACCTGGAATATTATTCAACAGGTAAATGCGATTAACCCTAACATTTACAACCCAGCAGGTGGCGGTGGAAATACAATTGCTCTTAAACTGGTGATGCAGGGTTTGAAACTTCAACCTTGCGGTGCCGGCTTCCTGGATGGAAGGGATGCTATATTACAGGCAGACCAGGTGCTTTACGGTGGCGCTTATAGTTGTGCTATTAAAGAAGCCTTCAGGAGAAGAGGGATGGGACCATTGGCAGTACAAGGTCTTGCCTCAAGTGTTACTGACCAGGTACCTGATTATTCACCATCCCTGAAAGTTAAACTTACTCAAAGCGTGGTGCAGGTTCCGGAAGGCCAGAATATTACTTATACCAATACTGTTTCAACCTGCAGTGCGGTTACAAATTACCTGCTGACAGATACCTTACCCCTTAACGTTACATACGTTTCCGGAGGTACTTATAATTCCGGAACAAGAGTAGTGAGTTTCCCGGTAAACCTGGCTATGGGGCAATCCCAGACTTATATGTTTACGGTTTCTGTAAATGCCGGCACCTATTTCCCTACAACTACTTTATTCAATGAACCATTTGCGGCTGCTTCCTTACCGGCCACATTAACACAAACTTCAAATACAGCTACTGTCTGGAATGTTACCAGTGCTCAAAGTCAAAGTGCACCTAACTCAGTATTCAGTCCGAATATCGCGACCCCTTCTGAGCAGGTGTTAACTACCACAACAGGCCTGGCGCTGGGAGCAAACCCATCCCAATTATCTTTCTTTCACATTTATGCCACTGAGCAATCTTATGATGGCGGGGTGGTGGAAATCACCACAGATAACGGGGCGACCTGGGTAGATCTAGGCAGCCGTATGAACATGAATGGTTATAACTCAACTATTGATAATGCAGCAGCCACTGTAATTGCCAACCGGCAGGCTTTTAGCGGAACAAGCGGCGTGTCTTTTATTAAAACAAGTGTCAACCTATCCTCGTTCGTAAACCAGACAGCAAAGTTCCGTTGGAGATTTGTTTCCGATAACGGCGGCATGGTGACAGGCTGGTATGTAGATGATATTAATGTAAAAAGTGAACCACTTGTTTTCATGCGTTCAAGTTTATTAACGGGCGGGAACGCAGTGGTTTCATACAGTGATACAGTTACCCTTATCACCCAGGTGGCGGTGTGCACTAACGTGAGTGTAACTACCCAGCCTGTAAATACCAATGCCTGTTCCGGGAGCAATGCTGTTATTACTGCCTCTATCGCAGGTACTTCTCCTTCCTACCAATGGCAGGTAAGTACAGATGGCGGCACTACCTGGACCAACGTGGCAGGTGCCACATCAACCAGCCTTACTTTGACAGCAGTAACACCTTCAATGAATAACTACCGGTATAGGGTAATAGCTAATAATGCATGTCCTTCTACTGTTACTTCTAATGCAGCTGTTTTAACAGTCGGTACTCCTGCTGCCATTACTACCCAACCTTCCAGTGCCACCGTTTGTGCGGGAGGTAATACTTCATTTACCGTGGCTACGTCGGGTACAAGTGTCACTTATCAGTGGCAACAGAGTACAGATGGTGGTCTGACTTTTACTAATATTACCGGTGCTACCGCTGCTACATTATCCTTAACCGCAGTTACCGGGACGATGAATAACTATCAGTACCACGTCATAGTTACCGGCTGTAACCCGGCTATTACTTCAGCTAACGTGATCCTGACTGTAAATAATCCAGTCACTATTACATCCCAACCTGCAAATACCAATGCCTGCACCGGAGGTAACGCCACCATTTCGGTGGTTGCAAGCGGCACAGCAATCAGTTACCAATGGCAGGTAAGCACGGATGGTGGTGTCACCTTTACCAGTATAACGGGCGCGAATTCCAGCAGCCTTTTGCTAACCGCTGTAACATCCGGAATGAACAACAACCGTTACCGGGTGATTGTAAATAATGCCTGCCCGTCGAGTGTTACTTCTTCTGCAGCAATACTGACAGTTTCTGACCCGGCCTCAATCAGCGGTCAACCTTCCAATGTTACCGTTTGCGCAGGCAGCAGTGCTTCCTTTACAGTAGCAGCTACCGGAACCAACATTACCTACCAATGGCAGGTAAGCACGGATGGCGGCACAACATTCACAAATATTGCCGGCGCCACCACCGCTTCCTATAATATTGCAGCCACTACTGGTTCCCAGAACGGAAACCTTTACCGTGTAGTAGTTTTCAGTTGCAGCCCCACAGGTTTAAATTCCACGAACGTAACCCTTACGGTTAACAGCTCTCCTGCCATTACCAGCCAGCCGGCTAACGCAGCCGCTTGTGCAGGAAGTAATGCTTCATTTACCACTACAGCAACCGGCACATCGGTTTCTTACCAATGGCAGGTAAGCACTGATGGTGGCACCACTTATACAAATATAACCGGGGCTACCGCAGCCACCCTGAACCTTACCGGTGTTACCCTGGGAATGAATAACAATAAATACCGGGTGATAATTAATGGCAGTTGTCCTGCAGCAGTTACCTCTTCTGCCGCAACACTGACAGTCAGTTCTACGGCAAGCATCACCTCCCAACCTGCGAATGCAACTGCATGTGCAGGCAGTAATGTCTCGTTTACAGCTACTGCAACAGGCACTGCTTATCAATGGCAGGTCAGTAATGATGGTGGGATAACCTGGAATAATGTATCAGGTGCAACCACGACTACCCTTTCACTTACCGGGGTAACAGGTAATATGAACAACAACCAATACCGGTTGGCAGTTACCTCCTGTAATGCAACAACTTTAAATTCAACGGCCGCAATTCTCACTGTAAATAATGTGGCGGGTATAAGTGGTCAGCCGGCAAATACCACTGTTTGCAGCGGAGCTGATGCCACTTTCATTGTTACAGCTACAGGGACAGCCATCAGTTACCAATGGCAGGTAAGCACAAATGGCGGCACCACTTATACCAATATAGCGGGGGCAACTTCTGCAAGTTTGGTATTGACGGGAGTAACCACAACCTCGAACAATAATATGTATAAGGTTACAGTAACTAATGCCTGTCCATCTTCATTTACATCCAATGCCGTTACTTTATCGGTTAACGCAGCAACAACTGTCACCACCCAGCCAGGAAATAATGTAAGCTGCGCAGGTGGTAATGTCACCTTTAATGTGCTAGCGGGAGGGTCTACTCCTACTTATCAATGGCAGGTGAGTACTGATGGTGGTACTACCTATACTAACCTGGCCGGGCAAACGAATTCTTCTCTTACCCTTACTTCAGTATTAAATAATATGAATAACAACAGGTACAGGGCGGTGCTCTCCGGTTGTGGTACTGTTAATTCTACAGCGGGTCTACTAACTGTAAATGCCTTACCTGTAGTAAATATCACAGCGGTACCGGGCACGAGCTTAACTGTTGACCAGACCACTACCCTGACGGCTGTTTCTACTCCGCCAGCTGCAGTATATGCCTGGTTTAAAGACGGGGTTTTAATTACTGGTTCTACCACTAATTCTATAGTAGTTAATTACGCAGGATTGGGTAGTTATTACGCCAGGGTTATTGACGCCAATAACTGTACGGGTGTTTCCAATACTATAATTATTAAGGATTCGGTTATTAACTCAAACTTTATATTCCCGAATCCGACCCAGGGTATTTTCTGGGTGAGGTATAACGGTACAAACAGTACACAAACACGTACAATCAGCGTGTTTGATTCAAAAGGTGCGCTGGTTTACAGGAAAAATTTTATCATGACAAGCCCGATTGAAAAACTGGAAGTTAACATTAAACATTTGCCAACAGGGGTGTATACCGTAGATCTATCTGATGGAAATGGAAAACGTTTAAAACAAGCAAAAGTTTTACGATATTAACGGTATAAATACTTAGTTAGGGGTAGTGAGCAGCTACCCCTTTTTTTATGCCCTTAATTTTGTATCTAAGTAGCAACTATTTCAGGATTAATATTGTAATTTACCTGATATAATCCAGCATAGGCAATGCCTGTGAGAGGTTTAAAAACTGTACCAAACTAATATTCCAGGCCAAGAGCCTACAATCATCATTATTTATGAGAAAGTCAATCCTTCTTTTTATTTGCACATTCGCAACTTTTTTTTCCATTGCCCAGGACATTGATAAAATGAAAGCACTCGAGCTGGTTGCTGCCAACAGTAAACAAATTGGTATGCAACCGGAAGATCTGCAAAATTCTATCGTAAGCAGCACCTACTTTAATGTGTATGCAGGCACTCAGATGGTATACCTGCAACAAAGTTACCAGGGACTTCCTGTGTACAACCAGCTACAGGTTCTTGCCTTTAAAGATGGTAAACTGGTTTCATCTGCAGGTGAGCGTATTAAAGGCATAGGCAAAACAGGTGGACGGTTAAATGCTGCACCCTCCATATCCCCAGACCAGGCGGTGATGACCGCATTATCAGAAAAAAAACTGGTATCACTTGAGAAAATTACCAGCCTGGGTATTACCAATACCACCAAAATAGACTTCGGTAAATTAGGTGTGGCCTTTGAAAATATTACTGCAGAATTAATGTGGGCTCCTGTAGAAGCAACCGGCGAACTGGCATTAGCCTGGCAGGTTTTCCTGGTACCGGTTAATTCATCTGATTACTTACTGGTAAGAGTAGATGCTCATGCCAACAGGATTTTAGGAATCAGTAACCTCACTGTATATTGTAACTTTGGCGGTGATACACATCCAAATACTGCAAAGTGTCAAAATTCACACCGGCCTGAAACCATTGCTTTACAAACCAAACCATCAAGTCCATCCCTGGTAGGTACGGCTAATTACCTTGTGATACCATGGCCGGCCGAAAGTCCTATACACCCTGGTGGTGCACCCGCCCTGAGAACAAATCCCTGGACAATGGCAGGCGGCAATGCAGCCAGCCTGGGTTGGCACAACGATGGTGCAATAGATTACCTTACTACGCGAGGCAATAATGTATATGCCCAGGAAGACAGGGATAACAATAACAGTACCTTTGGATTAACGGCAGTTTCAACTACCAGTCCAGACCCATTGAATTTTAATTTTACCCCAAATTTTACAGTAACACCTTTACAAACTACGCCGGTACAAAACCAACAGTTCAATATTACTAACCTGTTTTACTGGAACAATATTACCCACGATCTGACTTATTTATATGGATTCGATGAAGCCAGTGGCAATTTTCAAAATGACAACCAGGGCCGTGGTGGCGCAGGATCAGATTATGTAATAGCAGATGCCCAGGATGCCGGCGGAACCAATAATGCGAATTTTTCAACCCCTGCAGATGGTACCAGGCCCCGGATGCAGATGTACCTCTGGAATGGCAGCCCGCAAAAAGACGGGGATGCAGATAATGGAATTATAGTACATGAATATGCCCATGGCATCAGCAACCGGTTAACCGGCGGCCCTAACAATACGAGTTGCCTGCAGAACGGCGAACAGATGGGTGAAGGATGGAGCGACTATTACGCGCTGATGTACACCCAGGATTGGGCAACATCAAATCTAAATACAGGCTTCAATAGCCCGCGCGGTATGGGCACCTATGTATTTAACCAACCTTATACCGGACTGGGAATACGTGACTATCGTTATTGCACCAACTTCGCAGTGAACAGCATAGTATATGCTCCAAGCATTTCTACTGAATCACACAGGCGTGGCGAAATATGGTGTGCCGTGCTTTGGGATATGACCTGGAATATTATAAATCAAAACGGTACCATCAACCCCAATATTTTTAACCCCGCCGCAGGAGGTGGCAATGCCATTGCATTGCGCCTCGTAACAGAAGCTATGAAATTACAACCCTGCAGTCCCGGCTTCATTACAGGACGTAATGCCATATTACAGGCTGACCAGATCCTTTATGGCGGTCAATATAATTGTGCCATCAGAGAAGCTTTCAGGAGAAGAGGAATGGGTGACAATGCTTCACAGGGATCGTCGGGAAGTGTGACGGACCAGGTGCCTGATTTTTCAGGGGGTGTATCCATTCTACTAACACAGGCAGGAATGACCCAGGTTATGGAAGCCCAAAATATCGTTTATACCAATACCGTTAGTTCTACCTGTGCTGCCATAAGCGGGTTTACATTACGGGATACTTTACCCAATAACGTGACCTATGTCAGCGGTGGTACCTATGATGCCGTGACAAGAGTAGTTAGTTTCCCTGTTACACAGGCTGCAGGAGCGGTTCAAACCTATTCATTTACTGTGAGTGTAAATGCCGGAAGTTATTTTCCCACAATTACTTTAATAGATGAACAGGTTACCACTTCTACAATCCCTGCTACCTGGACAACTACTGCCACTCCGGCTGCAAATGTGTGGACGGTTTCTTCCTTACAGAGCCAAAGCCCACCAAACTCTTTTTATGTAGAGAACCTGGCCATTGCGGGAGATCAAAAACTGGAAACAACCAATGCAGTGGCTTTACCTGCCGGCACTTCGCCAAGGCTATCCTTCGCCCATCGTTTTAATACCGAAGCCGGATGGGATGGTGGTGTAGTGGAGATCAGTACAAATGGAGGGTCTTCCTGGACAGACCTGGGTAATAACATGGTTATCGGTGGCTATAATGGTACACTGGGAACAGCTCCTACAAATGCCTTATCAAACAGGTCTGCATTCACAGGAACAATTACCAGCTTTATGAATACAACGGTGGACCTGTCACCTTATGCAGGTCAATCAAATGTGAAGTTCCGGTTCCGTTTTGGTTCAGATGATAATACAAGTGCACCATCAGGTGTAGCAGGCTGGTATGTCGACAATATTCTATTAAGCATTTCCCCGGTTGTTAAAATGCGTACCAGTCTTTTCAATGCTTCCAATACAAGGGTGAGTATTTCAGATACCATCACCGTTATTATTCCGGGAGTAACCTGTACTAACGCTTCTGTGTCGAGCCAACCGGCAAATACAAGTGCCTGTGTAGGTTCGAATACAACCTTTAACGTAACAGGGGCAGGAACAAATAATACCTATCAATGGCAGTTAAGTATTGATGGGGGAGCCACGTGGTCGCCCATTCCGGGAGCGAACAGCACTTCTTATACTATCACAGGGGTGAGTGCCGGGATGAATAATTACAGGTACCGTGTAATAATCAGTAACCTGTGTCCATCTACTGTAACATCAAATGCAGCTATACTAACGGTTAGCAGTACAGCCAATATTACCGGCCAGCCTGTTGATATAAATGTTTGCCCGGCAGCAAATGCTTCATTTTCTGTTGCGGCTTCCGGCTCAAACCTTACTTACCAGTGGCAAGTAAGTACAGATGGAGGATTAAATTATATAAATATAGGTGGCGCCACTTCCACCAGCCTGTTGATCCCAGGCGTAAACCAGGCGATGAATGGAAATAAATACAGGGTAACAGTGTTCAGTTGCGGACCTTCAGGCGTGAATTCAACAGCCGCTACACTAACAGTGACTGCTCCCCCAACTGTGACCAACCATCCTGTAAACACGGCTGCATGTGTAGGCAGCAATGCAGTGTTTACCGTAGCAGGAACCGGTGCAGGCCTGGGCTATCAGTGGCAGGTTAGTACCAATGGCACTACGTTCACTAATCTTTCAGGTGAAACAAATTCCACGCTCACATTAAGTAATATTTCGTTAAGTCAGAATGGCTACCTATATCGTGCAATCGTTTCCGGTAGTTGTACCAGTGTGAACTCCAACCCTGCAATACTGTCAATAAATACTCCCGTAACAATTACTGGCCAGCCAGGAAATGTGGCAGGTTGTTCCGGGGGCATCGCCATATTTTCTGTAAGTGCAACCGGCACCTCAGTAAGTTATCAATGGGAAGTAAGCATCAATAGCGGTCCCTGGGTACCCTTATCAAACTCAACCATATATGCAGGCGTTACCACAAACACATTAACTATATCCGGGTTGAATATGGTAATGAATAACTATCGCTACCGGGCAGTTGTGTCAGGAGTACCTTGCGGTGGTGTTACCAGCGCACCGGGAGGCTTAACAGTGAACCTTAACCCAGGAGTAGTATTAGCTGCAGCTCCATATAACAACCTTACCCCGTCAACCAATAGTTCATTATATGCAACTGTAAGTCCAACAGGAACTTTTACCTACCAATGGTTCAGGGATGGCATTATCCTGTCAGGAATCAATACGCCAGCTTATCTGGTGAACACCGACAGGTTGGGTAATTACCAGGTGAAAGTAACTGATGCAAATGGATGCACTGCTGTATCAAACTTTGTAAAAATCAGCGATTCCGCCTCTAACAGTTTATTCATTTCGCCAAATCCTAACGCAGGACAATTCCAGGTGAGATATTATAATTCAGGTGCACAAAATGTAGCCAGGACAATCATTATGTATGATGCCAAAGGTGCCCGGGTGTTACAGCGAGATTTCAATGTCAGCGGAATTTACCAGCAAATGGATATAGATGCCCGTCAGCTAGGTCGCGGCATTTACCTGGTTGTACTGAAGGATAAAAACGGAGTACAACTTTCAGCCTCGAGAGTGCTGGTACATTGATATGATACTTTTACTGCAAAGCCGGCTTCCAGGAGCCGGCTTTTTTGTGTTACTTATATTCTTGCACAAAAAAAAGCCCCAATAATGGGGCTCCTGATTATTTCAGTTATTACCTTAAGCGATGGATATATTCATTACTCATGAACTGCTTCTTTACATCTAACAGGTCACGAAGAATACTGGCATCAACCAGTGTATCGCCCATCTCCAGTTTAAAACCACCTACCAGTTCTTCCTCCACAACCTGTTGAAGTTCTATATTCTGGAAGTCTGGATTAGTTTTGATTTTAGCCAATATTGTCTCAGCCAGTTCTTCGCTCATAGGTGAAGCAGTAGTAATCTTAACCGGGTGAATATTTTTTAAAGTATTGTATTGTTCAATGAAAGCTTTTACTATTTCACCCAGGTTACTTTCGCGTGTTTTACGCATGAGTAAAGTAATAAACTGGGCCGTTAAACTGCTCACCCTGCCCTGGGTAATAGATTCAATGATCTTTTCTTTCTTATCCGTAGGTATTACCGGGCTTTTTAAAACTGCCACGAAGTCAGGATTAGAACGGGTAACCGACAAAAGAAATTTCATATCTGCATATACTTCTTCAAGTTTATGCTGTTCTATTGAAAGGTCAAGCAGGCTTTTTGCGTATCTGCCTGCCAGGCGTGGATTGTTCATGCGGGTTCGTTTAGCTTAATTCAGTTTTATTTCATTGGCCAGGTCACGTATATATTTTTCCTGCTCTGATTTATTTGCCAGTTCCCTTCTCAGTATTTTTTCACTTACTTCAATCACCAGGTTACCTACCTGGTTTTTTATATCGGTGATGGCGGCCATCTTTTGATTGGTGATCGATGCCTGCGCATCTGTAATGATACGTGCGGCCTGCACTTTTGCATCTTCTTTGGCATCATTGATCATCCTGTCTTTAATCTCTTTTGCTTCTTTCAGCATCGCAGCTCTTTCTTCACGGGCGCTGGCCAGCAAAGCCTCATTCTCACTTTTCAACTGTGCCATTTCAAGTTTTACTTTCTCAGCAGTAGCGATAGAATCAG
Organism: Ferruginibacter sp.; assembly: GCA_046590515.1. GTDB lineage: Bacteria > Bacteroidota > Bacteroidia > Chitinophagales > Chitinophagaceae > Ferruginibacter. The sequence continues at coordinate 3,382 of JBKJUT010000032.1, read as the reverse complement.
CAATGTTTGACTCCCGGTCATTCAACCCCTTCAGAATCGGCTTCCAGGCAAATTTTTTGAGGACAATTAATACAACCAGGAACGCAAGGAGCGTCCAGACAATCAATCCTAAATGCGGTAATAAAAGATCCATGATACTTAATTAAATATTTTACAAATGCGGTAAGGCACCGGCTTATTAAAAATAAAAAGAATTACTGCATCCCCCGCCCTGTGCTTCAGATGCAGTAAAGTTTTTGTGCTTAGGCTTTCAATACAGCCAATAAACCTGCGATAACTGCGAAAAGGGCAACACCCTCCACAAAAGCAGCAGTCAGGATCATGTTTGCACGAATGTCATTGGATGCTTCCGGTTGACGGGCGATTGCTTCCACAGCTCCTTTACCGATCTGACCGATACCAATACCGGCACCGATTGCAGCAAGGCCTGCGCCAATTGCACCACCCATGTGGGAAAAACCAAATTGCGTTTCCGCTAACAAAGTCATCAAAGTCATGATACTTGTTTTATATAGTGAATAAAAAAAAACTACATTGTTGAGATCACCTCATGCGTGTGACCATCCACATCATCGTGTCCACCTTCGAAAGACTGGCCAATAAAAACGGCAGTCAGATTGGTGAAAATGAAGGCCTGGATAAATGCTACCAATATTTCAATGAAATAAATAAATACCGTAAACAGTATGGAGATGGGAGAAAAACCCCAGCCCGCAGCTGTATTCATTGCTCCAAAAATAAATATCAGTGAAATGAAACTCAGGATGATAATATGACCTGCTACCATATTGGCGAACAACCTGATAATTAAGGCTGCCGGCTTTATAATCAATACACCAGCCACTTCCACAGGGATCAGAATTATCTTAACCAAAAAAGGTACTCCGGGAGGCCAGAAAATATGACCCCAGAAATGTGAATTGGTACTGAACAGAATTACTATCAGGGAAATTATACCCAACACCGCTGTAAATGCAGTATTTCCGGTCACATTCGCAGAACCGGGTATAAGTCCGAAAAGGTTGTTGATAAGAATGAAAAAGAAAACTGTAAGAAGGTAAGGCAAGTATTTTTGCCATTTCTTTCCCAGATTAGGTTTAGCTACATCATCCCTTACAAAAGTAATGACAGGCTCCATTACATTTTGCCAGCCTTTGGGAGCTGTAGTAACACCTAAGCCTTTTTTATATTTTCCAGCAATTCCGGTCATTAATAATACCAGCACCGCTAATGCAATGAACATTTGAACCACGTTCTTGGTAAGTGAAAAATCGTACACCTGGCTGCCATCTGTAGCCGTGATCTCATTTTCATGCATTTGGTACCCTTCATAAGTTTGATGCCCGCCATGACCAAACCTGGCGGAAGAAAAAGCAGAGACTCCTTTTGCAGGAGAATATAGTATCACTGGTAAGGGTATGGTGGCGTGGAAATCACCTACAGAAAAAAAATGGTATTCGTGTGCATCTTTGATGTGATCCATGATGATCTTGGCCGGATCCAGTTTCTCTTCTTTGTGCTCAGCATCCAATGGCGCTTCATGCGGGGTTTGGGAATATCCAGAAGTTGAAAATAATACCAAACTAAGGCTGAAAACCGCTACCAGTATTGATTTGATGCTCTTTGATACCATAACTACCCTTAAATTTGGCGCAAAGATAAGGGCAGCAACCGGAATATGGAAAATTTGAAGAAAATTTATGGGTGTTTAGGCTACAAAGTGCTGGTTTTCAAATTGCATTTTGTGTAATTGGTGATAAAAGCCTTTTTTTTCCATCAATTCCTGGTGAGTGCCGAATTCTACCACCTCGCCTTTATCCAGCACCAGTATTTTGTCTGCGCGTCGTATGGTACTTAACCGGTGCGCAATAACAATGGAAGTGCGACCCGAAATGAGGGTGTCAATGGCATGCTGAATAAGTGCCTCGCTCCCGGAATCTACAGAAGAAGTAGCTTCATCCAAAATCAATATAGCGGGGTTGTATAATAAAGCCCGGGCAAAAGAAAGTAATTGCCGCTGGCCGAGGGACAAGGTGGCACCTCTTTCCATGACGTCGTAGTCATAACCGCCGGGTAAACGTAAAATGAAATCGTGCAGACCGATCATTTTTGTGGCATGTATCACTTCCTCCCGGGTTACTGTTTCATTTCTCAATGTAATGTTATCTGCCACCGAACCACTGAAAAGGAAAACATCCTGCAACACTACCCCAATCTTACTTCTCAGGAGATCCAGGTTGTAATTTTCAATATTAATTCCATCCACCCGGATTTCTCCCCGATTCACTTTGTACAAACGGTTAATAAGGCTGATGATGGAAGTTTTGCCGCTGCCGGTGTGGCCTACTATGGCAAGGGTCTTACCTGGTTCAATGGCAAATGAAATATCTTTAAGCACGTATTCGTGCCCGGTATAAGAAAACCAGACTTTGTCGAATTCAATCTTCCCGGCAATGCTCTGAATTACTTTTCCCGTGTCGGCAGTTACATCAGGGTTATCTATTACTTTAAAAACCCTTTCACTGGCGATCATCCCCATCTGCAGTACATTAAATTTATCAGCCAAAACCCGTAGAGGCCGGAACAAAAGGTTAAGGCATAAAATAAAAGCGGTAATAATGCCTGCTATCTCATCCGGTTTTCCGTTGATGATAAAATTTTCCTGCACGGCATCTTTGGCCGCCCACCACACAAGTAGGCCTATGGATAGTGCAGATACAAGTTCCACTACAGGAAAAAAAACGGAATAAGCGAATATGGCTTTTATGTTGGCATTGCGATGACCGGAATTGATCTCCTGGAATTTTTTTTGCTCCCGCTCTTCAGCAGCAAAAGCCTGTACCAACGACATCCCGGTGATGTGCTCCTGCACGAACGCATTCAGGTGAGCCACCGCATTCCTGACATTGACAAAGGACCGGTTTACAGTTTCTTTAAAAAAATAAGTGGCAATTACCAGGAACGGAAACGGTGCCAGGCACACGAGGGTTAATTGCCAGTTAGCCCAGAACATATAACTTAAAATGGAAATGATGGCCAGGAGGTCACCGATAATCGGGATCAATCCATCACTGAAAATATCATTTACAGATTCAATATCATTAATAGTTCGGGTGGTTAATGTGCCAATAGGTGTTTTATCAAACTGCGATAAATTAAGATGCACAATTTTTTTATAGGTGCTCACCCTCATATCTTTTACTACACTCTGGCCCAGCGATGCCGTGCTGAATGTGAAATAAAAACGGGCTACCGTTTCCAGCAATAATAAAACAATTTGTATAAGGGTAATTTCAATTATAAATCCTCCGGGACCGTTGATGAAACGGGCTGTTGCATTTTCTCTAAGCCCATCATTAATGGTAAGCTGAATAAGCAGGGG
>JBKJUT010000194.1:0-3430 GCA_046590515.1 Ferruginibacter sp. | reverse complement strand
GTCAGCCATGCTGGTCCATAAAAATGTACTCGACATTACTCCATTAACCGGTATAGCAATTGGTATAGGCTCATTTATACTTGCCTGGATACTTTATGACCTGCTTTGTAAATCTCCGTTAAGGAAAGGCGGCCCCTTGTTTACCATAGTAGGTGTATTGGTAGCTACGGCCCTTGCATATTTTTACAGTCACATATTCAGTAGCCGGGCGGCATACATTCATTTTGGAGCCATGTTGGGAAGTATCATGGTTGCCAATGTATTCTTCGTGATTATCCCCGCCCAAAAGGCCATGGTAAAAGCAGCAAGAGAAGGCAGGCCGCTGGATCCATCACTGGGAAGAAATGCCGGATTACGTTCCCTGCATAATAATTATTTGACTTTGCCCGTATTATTTGTCATGATCAGCAATCACTTTCCAAGTACATTTGGAAGCGATTATCCCTGGCTGATATTAACTGTGATTTCCGTGGGAGCTGCCGGCGTAAAGCATTACCTGAATATAAGAGAGAAGGGACAATTAAGTGTATGGGTAATGCCGGCTTCTGTAATTGTGCTGCTGGCAGCAGTTATTATGACTGCACCGTCTACCCCGGGAGCCTGTAAACCCGGGATTACCTATTCACAGGTAGATGTGATCATCAGGGAACGTTGTCAAAGTTGTCATTCATCAAAACCTACTGATGATTTTTACACCGCACCACCAAATGGAATTACCTATGAAACGCCGCAGGATATTATTAAACTGAAAGATAAGATTATGCAACGGGTGGTTATTACCAAAACTATGCCCCAGAACAACAAGACAAACATGACCCAGCAGGAAAGGGATGTGATCCGGTGTTGGCTGGAACAAGGTGCCTCATTAAAAAATTAATTATGACCCTAAAGCAATTCAATGAACTGCCACGTGAGCAGCAAACAGCACAATTGGCAACTGCCTGTGGCGCCCGGCGTTGGCATGAAGCCATGATTGAAAAATTACCATTCACCAGCACAAAAAAACTACTGGAAGGCGCAGCTACTGCCTGGTATAGTTCCAATGAAGCCGATTGGCAGGAAGCATTTTCTCATCATCCCAAAATTGGCGACCTGGAAAATCTGAAGGAAAAATTTGCCGGCACCCAACACCTTGCATCTAAGGAACAGGCTGGTGTATCCAAAGCATCTACCGAAATTATTCAAAACCTGGTAACCGCAAACCGCGAATATGAAGCCAGGTTCGGATTCATATTTATCGTTTGTGCCACTGGTAAATCAGCAGAAGAGATGCTCCGCTTATTACAGGAAAGATTGAAGAATAATATGCGCGAAGAATTACATATCGCGATGGGTGAGCAATTTAAAATTACAGTGCTGCGTTTGAAAAAATTATTCAGTGAGGAAGATTGGCAGGTTGACCCCAGCCAGGTAACCAGCCATGTGTTAGATACATCAATCGGAAAACCGGCAGGGAATGTGATTATCAGGTTAAAAAAATACTATAACGATGCCTGGGAAACTCTTGCCCAGGGCATCACAGATTCAAATGGCCGTGCAGGAGACTTAATTCCGCCGGGAAGAATATTGCCACCTGCTGATTATAAAATTACATTTGATACTGCTGACTATTATTTACAAACGAACCAAAAAGGATTTTATCCCTCTGTAGAAATTTGCTTTACGGTAACTGATGATTCGCATTACCATGTACCCTTACTAATTAATCCATTCGGTTATTCCACCTATCGCGGGAGCTGACATGAAATTCCAAAAAATAAAAATTCTGAAATGAAAAAAATAACTACCAGTATTCCCCAGGGAAAAAAAAAGAAACTTTTTAATAAATTAAAAGACGCCAACGGCGCCTTCCAGAAAATATATCCAGGCGACCGGCCGGAAAGGCAGGCTGTACATACAGTATATGGTGGTGCGAATCTTTTTAAATATAATTCAGCAAAAGTATTGGGCGAACGTGCACTTGAAACTTTCCTCGTGTATGCGCCTGACTTTATACAGTTTGGCAAAGTATTCGGTTTGGATGGTGCCGCGCAGTTAGGTGATAACCCTGGCTCTCTGACGGCTGAATACCACGCATTGCCAAAGGCAGAACAGATGAAGCACCCTGCACGGCTTTCACTCGAGGTATATACCAAGGTTCTTAAAAAACTGAAGTCGGAGGCTATTGAAGATTTCAGGATCGATTTTGAAGATGGGTATGGCAACCGCAGCAACGAGGAAGAAGACCAGACTGCTTATCAGGCAGCAGTAGAGGTTGCTAAAGGGATCACTGAGAAATCCCTGCCTCCTTTTATCGGCATCCGTATAAAGCCTTTTACTGAAGAAATGAAAGAGCGCGGTTTACGCACGCTTGATATTTTTGTAAGCACACTGGTCAAAGAATCAAAAGGTAAATTACCTTCTAATTTCATAGTCATGCTGCCAAAGGTAACTATACCGGAGCAGGTAAGTACCCTGGTAGAAATGTTTGTTTTATTGGAAGATGAACTTGGATTAAAAAAGGGCTCGCTGAAAATGGAAATGATGGTGGAAACCACACAGTCTATCATGTCGGCAGAAGGCACCAATCCTTTAATGCGTTTCATGGAAGCCAGCAAAGGACGTTGCCTTGCTATGCATTTTGGAACATATGATTATACAGCTTCCTGCAGCATCACTGCCAAATACCAGGAGATGGATCACCCTGTATGTGATTTTGCTCATCATATGACCAAGGTTGCACTCGCGCATACAGGCACCTGGCTATCAGATGGCGCTACCAATACCATGCCTATAGGTCCACACCGCGGTGATAATCTTTCTGAACAGCAGTTACAGGAAAACCGTGATACCGTGCACCGCGCCTGGAAAAAAGGATATGATCACATCCGCCATTCACTTTGGAACGGGTTTTACCAGGGTTGGGATCTTAACCCGGCCCAGTTACCTATGCGGTATACAGCTGTTTTTGCTTTCTTTCTTGAAAGTTATGATGATGCTGTGGAGAGGCTACGCACATTCGTGGAGAAGGCAGCGAGGGCTACCTTAATAGGAGATGTATTTGATGATGCAGCTACGGGCCAGGGATTGCTGAATTATTTTTTACGTGCACTCAATAGTGGAGCCATTACGGAAGAAGAAGTGTTAGTTACGGGTTTGACAATGGATGAAATACGGGGCCGGTCATTTAAAAAAATACTGGAAAACAGGAGTGTTAACGGAAAAGGTTAGACTAACTATAATTTTAAAACATGAACTGTTGGCGTTTTATACTGGACAAACATTCAGCCGGTGAAAACCTTATTTTGCTGTACGTGGTTCAAAGCCTGGGAAGTTCACCCGGGCGGCAGGGATTTAAGATGGTTGTAGCGGCCGATGGTTCATTCGCAGGTAGCATTGGCGGAGGTATTATGGAATATAAACTGGTGGAGATGGCCCGCGACCGGTTAAA
>JBKJUT010000073.1:0-10840 GCA_046590515.1 Ferruginibacter sp. | reverse complement strand
ATAGCTTACATTAATTGGTAATAAAAGTAACCTGCCCGGTGGTTATATCGTGCATTCCGCCTACAATTTCAATCTCACCTTTTTCGACCATCTCTTTTAAGATAGCACTACGGTCTGTAATTGCCTTTACATGATGTTTTACATTTAATAGGGCCACATTTTCAACAAATTCCGCATTCCCGGAGGTGCGGTTCTGCGAAGTGGTTTTTTCTGCTTCCACCGCCGGCTGTATCTTTTTTAACAGGGAGGTGAGGTTGCCCATTTCAACGTGGTCGCAGGCTCCTTTCACAGCGCCGCACCTGGTATGACCTAATACCAGGATTATTTTTGCACCGGCAGCTTTGCATCCAAATTCCATGCTTCCCAAAATATCTTCGTTTATGATATTCCCGGCAATACGCACACTGAATATATCACCCAGGCCCTGGTCGAATATTAATTCCGCAGAAGTCCGGCTATCTATACAACTTAATATTACGGCAAAGGGGTGTTGCCCATCGGAGGTTTCATTGGCCTGTTGCAAAAGATTGCGGTTTACCTTGAGGTTATTTACAAATCTTTTATTGCCCTCTTTTAATAAATCCAGGGCCATTGCAGGAGTTAATGAATGCTGAATGGCTTTGGTTAAAGTTTTCATTTTTTATTTATTTGAAAGTAAAATATGGGGTTACACCTTTCCAGTTATAATCTATAAAATAGCTGGTTCTATAAAATTTATTTTCTTTACCGTGATGTTTTTTGTTTTTGCATTGGTTTCATAATCCCTTATTAATTCCAGTACATCATGTGCAATGGATTTAGATTTTGAACAATCAATAATCACCCTGGAATTCGGTGGGATGTCATCCAGCACCTTTAACACACTGGCTTTATTAAAAAAGGAGACTTCCTGTGCCAGTTCCAGGTGATGTACTTCCTGCCCGTTTTCTGTAGTTTCCAATTCTTTTAAATGATGTGAGTTACGATAACTATGACGAAGCGTGTAGAAGATACCAAACAGTATCCCCACAGTTATTCCCTTCAACAGGTCGGTGGCTAAAATGGCTATCACTGTAGCAGTAAATGGAATGAATTGTTCCCAGCCCAATTTATACATATCAATAAACAGCGCCGGTTTAGCCAGTTTATACCCTACCATTAAGAGCACAGCCGCCAGACTGGCGAGTGGTATCATATTCAATACAGCGGCAATGGTAAACGCACTCACCAGTAAAAAGAAACCATGCATGATAGCAGACAATTTGGTTTTACCGCCAAAATTTATATTGGCAGAACTTCGCACAATCACCTGGGTTATCGGTAGACCTCCAATCATCCCGGATATAATGTTTCCCAGCCCCTGGGCTTTTAACTCACGGTTGGTAGGCGTAATTCTTTTATCCGGATCCATTTTATCTGTGGCCTCTACACTAAGTAATGTTTCTAGGCTGGCTACTATCGCCAGGACAATAGCAATCTTCCAAACCTCGAAATTACCCAGTGAGGAAAAATCAGGAAGCGTAAACTGGTTAAGGAAGTCCTGCAATGAATGTGGAACAGGAATGGAAACCAGTTGGTTTGCGTTTAGGCTGAAATCCAATATGCCGTTTTTATAAAAATAATTCATGGCTATCCCCAGGATGATGACTACTATCGGCCCCTGGATTACCTGGAAGATTTTATGTTTTTTTGTCAACACCTTTTCCCATAAAATGAGGATGGCAATGGAGATGAGCGCGATAATAACGGCACCGGGAGTAATAAAATCAAAAGCCCTTCCAATTTCTGTAAATGTATTTTCGCCATCTGCCTGGAAAAATGCATCATCACCCATTGAATCATTGTCCCATCCCAGGGCATGCGGAATTTGTTTCAAAATGATAAGTAAACCGATACCGGTCAACATTCCTTTAATTACCGAGGAGGGAAAGAAATAGGCAATGAACCCGGCTTTGGCAAAGCCCAGGATCACCTGGAAAATACCGGCCAGGACCACGGCTGTTAAAAATGCCTGCCAGGAGCCACCGAGGGTAGCGATGGAAGTGAGCACTATCACGGCTAAACCTGCGGCAGGACCACTTACACCTAACGGTGAGCCGCTGGCTGCGCCCACTACAATTCCACCTACTATACCGGCGATGATCCCTGCGAACAAAGGGGCACCGGAAGCCAGGGCTATACCCAGGCAAAGCGGCACTGCCACAAAAAATACCACAATGCTGGCTGACAAGTCGCTCTTGAAATTTTTAAACAGGTTTACCTGGCTCATAATTATTAATTAGGAGGCGAAGATATGGTTATTATTTTAATTGATAGTATTACTATCATATTTAATTGTAAATATATTTTATTATTTTTGAGCTTCAGCCAGCAAATCCGCGGAAAGACGATGCAAATGCAATTACAGATAAAGATGAATGAAGGGCTTTTCCTGCGCAACCCGGAAGATACTGCCCTGGGAAAAAATATTATCCAGCACAGTATTCAACTCATCTCCCAGATAGGCTTCGAAGCATTTACATTTAAAAAGCTGGCGGAACATATTGGAACTACTGAAGCAGGCATCTATCGTTATTTTGAAAACAAGCACCTGCTGCTGATCTATATTATTGCCTGGTACTGGAGCTGGTTAGAATACCAGATAAGTTTCCAGACAAATAATATTACCGATCCGGTGATTAAATTGAAAAAAGTAATAAAGTTACTGGCCACGACAGTGGAAGATGATTCTACTACCAGTTATGTAAACGAAAGCTTATTGCACCTGATAGTGATCGCAGAAGGGTCTAAAGCTTATTTAACCAAGCAGGTAGCCGAAGATAACAAGCATCATTTCTTTAAACCTTTTAAAGACCTGGCCAGGGTGATCGGGGATATCATTTCAGAATGCAACCCAACCTATAAATATCCAAGGTCGCTGGCTACAACCATTATTGAGATGGCACATTTCCAGAATTTTTTTATGAAAAACCTGCCGGCCTTAACAGATTTTGGCAGTAAAGCAGAGTCTGAAATCATTTTATTCTTAAATGACCTGGTATTTTCAAGTATAAAAAAAGGATAACCTACCCTGTTTTTCCTGGGTACCGTACCCATCTGCTTAATAAAGGATTAATTTGTCCTTTATTAAGTTATAGGTATCTTTGTTATCAAATATACACTTCATGTTTTCAAAAGCTTGCGAATACGGTATAAAAGCTACCATCTATATAGCAGAGCAGTCGCTGGCAGACAGGAAAGTCAGCCTGAAAGAAACGGCAAAATCCATTGAATCGCCTGAAGCATTTACCGCGAAAATACTTCAGAAACTCTGCCGCTCCCAAATCATAAATTCTGAAAAAGGACCGGCGGGTGGTTTTTTTATGGATAAAAAACAACTGGAAAAAAAATGTTTAAGTGAAATCGTTTTTATCATTGATGGCGACGAAATATACAAAGGATGCGCATTGGGATTGAAGCATTGCAATGACAAAAAACCCTGCCCAGTTCATGATTCGTTTACATCCATAAGAGATGATTTAAAAAACATGCTTGAAACCACCACACTCCAGATGTTGGCGCGTGGATTAAAGTCAGGACCTACATTTTTGAAAAGATAATTTTTTTAACCTAATACAGGACATATTTGTCCTTTAATAAATAAAATGGAAACAAAGAACTTATTCAGTGAATCCGGCATACTCATTACCCTGTTCCTGATTGCCATACCTATAATAGTGGCGGCAGTAATTTTTATAGTCCGCTCTTTTTCAGTCATCGACAATTTAAAAAAGAAAAAGGCGCTCAAACTATTTAATGAGAAACTGGTTGGTTTAAACCCAGAAGAAATTCAGCAACTGGAACAACGGAAAAAGGAGCTTGAGTTTTCATTAACTAATAATGAACTGAGCGGTTACAGCCAGGTACAGGACACCCGTGGTATTATTGATAAGATCAGCTATGAGGAGGAATTACATTTTATTTCACTTAAGAAAAAAAGCCAGCCACGTCCCTTTATTGACTCCGATTTAACCAGGTTAATATTATGGTACCTGGGTTGTGCTGTCTTCTGGTTATTGTTTGGTACTACGGTGGGCGAATACCTGGGAATAAAGTTTACCGCCCCCGATATCGACCATTTAAGCTGGCTAAGTTTTGGCAGGCTGCGCCCGGTACATACAAATGCTGTTTTCTGGGGCTGGACTTCCCTGGCCATGATCGGGCTGGGCTATTATGTAGTTCCCCGGGTAAGCAATGTGCCGGTAAACAGTGTAAAGCAAGGTTACCGATCTTTAATATTAATTAATGCCTCTGTACTACTCGGCAGTATTTTTTTAATGGCCGGTATAAACAACGGCGGTGGCGAATACCGTGAATATATCTGGCCTGTAATGGCATTGTTTGGCGTGGGAGTTATCCTTTCTCTGGTGAATTTTTATAAAACCATAGCTAAAAGAACTACTACAGAAATCTACGTGTCTAACTGGTATATCATTTCCGCAATGATGTATGTGCTGGTTATTGCGGTGGTGGCATATTGGCCAACCTGGCAAAATGGTTTAGGTGAAACTATTGTTCAGGGATACTACATGCACCAGGGAGTAGGAATGTGGTTTATGCTTTTCACCCTCGGCCTGATGTATTATTTCCTGCCGCAGCAACTTAACAAACCTATTTACTCATATAGCCTCGGCATCCTGGCTTTCTGGACTCAAATTCTTTTTTACACCCTCATCGGCACCCACCATTTTATCTTCAGCGCAATTCCCTGGTGGCTGCAAACGCTAGCAATTGTGGGCAGTGTAGGCATGGTTATTCCCGTGGTAGCGGGCACCACCAACTTTTTAATGACATTCAAAGGTGCCTGGCACAAGCTGGCAAGCAGCTATACCCTGCCGTTTTATTTAATCGGGATCATCTTTTATTTCACAGGATCACTGCAAGGTACAGCCGAAGCATTCAGGTTTACAAACCAGGTATGGCATTTTACTGATTTTACTGTGGCTCATTCCCATCTTACCATGTATGGAATCATCAGTTTTATGCTTTGGGCATTTATCTATACCATAGTGCCAAGACTAACAGGTAAGGAGCCACCACAGATTACGGTAGGTGCACATTTCTGGCTGGCATTAATAGGGCTTTTATTTTATACTGTGCCGCTGATGTATGGTGCCACGTTGAAAGGGATGATGTGGATGGATGGAAAACCATTTATTGACAGTGTGCAACTAATGGCGCCCTATTGGTTATGGCGGGCGATTGGCGGCACCCTGATGTGGATCTCGCATATCGTATTCGCCTATAACTTTTACATCATGGTTAGAAAAAAAGAAGAAATTATCATTCCAGACATTGCAACAGATATACTGACAGCCAGGGCTGACCTGGAAAAAACAGCCATAACAAATTAAATAAGATATCATGTATTTTTTTGATAACCATAAAAAATTATTCCGAACCGCATTACTTCTTTTTGTAGGGCTGACAATTGTGGTAGCCATTGTGCCTGCCCTCAATAACCAGAAAAATAATGCACCCTTGCCCAATGCTGTGCCATTAAGTACAGAAGCTGTAGCAGGTAAAAATGTATTTATTGCAAATGGTTGCGTAGGCTGTCACACTCAACAAGTGCGTAATATAGATATGGACAGAGTCTGGGGCAGCAGGCCTAATGTGGCCGCCGATTATGCAGCGAATACCCGAACAGATTTATGGCGCAATACAGCCACACTTATGGGCACAGAAAGGACCGGTCCCGACCTGGTAAATACCGGGGTCCGCCAACCCAGCGCTGCCTGGAACCTCCTGCATCTTTATCAACCCAGAGCCGTGGTGGAACAATCTATAATGCCTGCGTATCCCTGGCTATTTGAAATAAAGGATTCAGTTTCCAAGGGGGACATTGAAGTGAATGTGCCTGACAAATACCGGAAAGGCATACATGGAAAAATTGTAGCGGGCAAAGAGGCCAGGCAATTGGTTGCTTACCTGCAGAGCTTAAGACAAACTCCCTTACCCGATGGAAAACCAACCTCTGAATTCTTATATAAAAAAACAGAAAAAGATGTGGCCAATAAAAGTAAAGACAGGCAGCCAGACGGCAACATGTTGTATGCGGCAAATTGCCAAAGTTGTCACCAGCCTGATGGAGAAGGATTAAAGGGCGCCTTTCCTCCATTGAAAGGCAGCCCGGTAGTTAATGGGAATGATCTTGATTTGTATGTAAATATAATTATGAAAGGGTATGATGCCAGGCCGGAATTTGCGGTAATGAACGCGGTAGGACTTGACAATAACTTATCTGCCGAAGAGGTGACTGCATTAATAAATCATGAAAGATCAAGCTGGGGTAACAAGGCCAAACCTGTGAGCCTGGAAGAAATAAAAAAAATAGTTGATTATATTAAACTCACACCAAAAAAACAGTAAAAATGAAATATATAGCCACGTTGAGTTTTTTACTGCTTTATCAGATTACCCAGGCCTGCCCGGTTTGCGAAAAAAAACAGCCGTCTGTCACACGTGGGATTAATCATGGTGCCGGGCCACAAAGTAACTGGGATTGGTTGATCGTAGCCATTATATCAATCATAACCTTACTTACATTATTTTATTCGATAAAATTTTTAACCAGGCCCGGTGAAAAGAACAGCAATCACATTAAACACTGTATTTTAAATTTTAAATAAATGAGTGAAGAAAAAAGTAAAGTGCTTTTGTTTATAGATGAAGATCAGCAACCTATCGCAGAACTTAACACACCGGTACAGTTCCAATTAGATACAAGAAAACTAACTGATGGTGAACACACACTTAAAATTATCAGTAAATCAAGTAACGGCAGGGAAGGGATAAAGAAAATAAAATTCCAGGTACGTAATGGACCTGCTATTGCCATCGAAGGATTGAAAGAAAATGAAGTGATTGACGGGGTGCTGCCGATAATGATTAACGCCTACGATAAAGGCAATCAAAAGAAATTTATAATTACCGGGAGCGAAACACCACAAAGTGTTCCCAGCTGGCTCTGGATATTACTGATCGCTTTTTTAGGCTGGGCCATCTATTACACTATTTCCAATTTCAGCTTATAAATAAAACTCAGATGAAAAAAGATATTCAAACACTGGATGATATAAAATTACTCGTGAACAGTTTTTATGCTAAGGTGAGGAAAGATGACCTGATAGGCCCCATTTTTATTGAAAAAATTCAAGACAGGTGGCCTGCTCACCTGGAAAAAATGTACACTTTCTGGCAAACCGTTTTACTCGAAGCAAATACTTATTATGGAAGTCCATTTATACCCCATGCAAAGCTGCCGGTGGAAAAAGCTCACTTTGACCGTTGGTTAAAATTATTTTATGAAACAATGGATGAATTATTTGACGGCAAGAAAGCGGAGCGGGCTAAATGGCAGGGAGACAGGATGGCTACTATGTTTCAATCTAAACTTGAATATTATAAAAACAACCCGGCTATCCCGATTATATAGACCGGATCATTACATAATCATTAAACCCGAAAACTATGAGCATCACAAATGAAACAATCGTTGGCGAACTGACGGCCCAGGATTACCGTGCCGCATCAGTATTTAAAAAATTCGCTGTTGACTTTTGCTGTAACGGCAACCGCACAATAAAGGAAGTGTGCGAAATGACAGACATCAATCCTGCTGATATAATCGGGGCTTTACAATCAGCTCTAACGGTTAACAATGATACCGCTCTTGATTTTAAGACCTGGCCTGCGGACCTGCTGGCTGATTATATTGAAAAGAAACATCACCGGTTTGTAAAAGACCAGGCTATCGAAATTAAACCTTACCTGCATAAAATCTCTAAAGTTCACGGCGACATACATCCTGAACTTTATACAATTGAGAAGCTTTTTAATGCGGGAGTGGACGAACTGACCACGCATATGGAGAAAGAAGAGTCCGTTTTATTTCCCTTTGTACGAAAAATGAAACAGGAAAAGTTCCCACAACAAAATATTGCCTTTCGCAGTATAAAAAATCCTATTGAAACAATGATGCTAGAGCACAATGTAGAAGGTGAAAGATTCCGGGAAATAAGTGCTCTGAGTAATAGCTACACCCCACCCCCCGACGCGTGCAATACATACCGTGTAGCCTTTGCCCTGTTGAAAGCATTTGAGGAGGATTTACACCTGCATATTCACCTGGAGAATAACATCCTTTTTCCCCAAGCTATTGCGTTAGAAAAAAGCCTGGCAAATTAAACCGATGGCTCAAACAAAAAATATTACCATTACCGTTCTAAGTAATAATGAAACGTTCGTGCTACATACTTATGTAAGGGAATACCGCAACCTGATGATGCTTATCAAAGACACTATCTCACCAGAGGGTTTTGGAGAATGTGCGGGAATGGGAAGGTGCGGCACATGTTTGGTGCAGGTAAACAGTACACATGTGATCCCATTATCCGGTGGTAATGAAGCTGCTAATCTTGTAAAGCACCAGGTAACTGATCACCGTATACGCCTATCCTGCCAGTTCATGCCGGAAGAGTCAATAAATAATTTAATTGTAAGCATATGATAAACGAAACTGACAAAAAAAATATCACCGGCAATGAATCCCCGCAGGATGGAACAAAAGTACCTGCCCCCATTAAAAGGAACGAGGCGTTGAAACCTTTTAGCAGGGAGCATCACCATGGCCTCCTTTTTTCCTGGAAGATCCGGCAGGGAATTAAAAAAAACATTGAACCTGCGCGCCTCAGGGACTATTCAAACTGGTTTTGGCAACACTTCCTGCTACCGCATTTTGAAGCAGAAGAAAAATTCCTTTTTCCGATTGCAGGAAAACATAATGTCCACATTCAGAAAGCACTTACAGATCACAAGGAAATAAAAAATTTATTTGAAGATAAAAATGCAGGTTATGAAGCGTTCAGCCACATTGGCAAAATACTGGATGCTCACATCAGGTTCGAAGAAAGAATCCTGTTTAATGAAGTACAGGAATCAGCTACAGATGAACAATTAAATACACTAATCTCCTTACATAAAGGGGAGTCAATTTTAGAAGAATGGAAAGATGTATTTTGGGATTAAATGCCAGCTAAAAGTTTAGCAATTAAAATTTTACAACTTCTCCAGGCCAAGGTTTCCATAATGGGAAACAATTGCCATAATAATGCAGGAAAACAACACACCCAGGCTCACTGCCCAAAATGCTTTTTTTCGGTCAATCTTAAAGATAGAAGCAGCAATAGTGCCCAGGTAAGCACCGGTGCCAGGTAAGGGGATCATCACAAATACCATCAAACCCCAGAAACCATATTTTTCAATACTGCTGCCCGTTTTTTTCCTCGCTATTCTCGACAGGTAGATCACTCCTTTTTTGTAATGACGGTTAGGCCAGAAACGGTTATTAAAAGTGTCTATCAACAAAACCAGGAAAGGATAAATCAGGAGGTTGGCGGCAAGTCCTACTGCTAAAGCCCACAAAAAAGGAACTTCATTCAGGATTGCATATGGAATCCCTACCCTTGCTTCTCCAAAGGGAGATATGCTCAATAAAAATGTGATAATTAAAGATTCCAACATAAAGTGCGGGGAAATTGATGCGTTATTGCGCAATATGCGAAAATATTATGCCATTTCCCTTCTTTGAAATAATTCAGTATCATTTGGATTTCTCACCGTGGTAAAAAACAATAGTCTTTAATAAAAGAATGTATATTTTGAAAATTTTCTGCGGTAAGGTTTGAGAAACATAAATCTGACAATTACCAACAGGACCGCCTGCCGGCTTACGTTTGTGAAAATTGAAATAACTTTTACAGGCAATACAATAAATGAACCGGCCGGCAGATTAATAACAAAAAAATCAAATCGTAGCAAATGTTAAAGACATTATAAAATTATGTGAGGATACTTATTATGTAATAGTTTTAAAAAAAAGCAATGCTGTTCCCTGATTTTTCTGATCCCTCAATATGGCTAAGTTTACTCACCCTTACTTTCCTGGAAATTGTGCTTGGAGTCGATAATATTATTTTTATTTCCATCATTTCGGATAAACTGGAAGAATACCAGCAGAAAAAGGCAAGAACGATAGGACTTGTATTGGCCATGCTATTCAGGATCGGTCTTTTACTAACCATCACCTGGATACTCCGGTTACAGGATCCCTTGTTCTTTATCCCCTTCATAAAATCGGAGGGAGCAGCCATTGGGATAAGCATCAAAGATCTGATATTAATGGCGGGAGGGATCTTTCTGATATTTAAAAGCACCCTGGAAATTCATGCTAAACTGGAGAAGCCTGCAGCGGTATTAGAAAGTACTCAAAAAAAATATGCCAGTTTACGGTCTGTCATTATGCAGATTGTGTTGATAGATGCTGTATTTTCTTTTGATTCAATTCTAACTGCTATAGGCCTGGTAGATAATATTGTGATCATGATCATTGCCGTAATCATATCTATTGTCATTATGATTGCGTTTGCCGGAGTCATCAGCAGGTTTATTAATGAACATCCTACACTGCAGATGCTGGCCTTGTCCTTCCTGATTGCCATTGGTATCATGCTGGTAGCAGAAGGCTTCCATCAAAAAATAGGCAAGAGTTATATCTATACGATGATAGCCTTTTCGCTTGTGGTGGAACTATTGAATATGAGGTTACGGAAAAATTCAGATCCTATAAAACTTAAAAAGAAAATTACCTGATATCAGATCAACCTGTATTTGGAGGGCACCGCACACCTGGAATATTTTGGTGTTACTTTTTATTCTTCAAAAAATACTTTTTCTCCATACCTTTTATATATATCATCGCAGCCTTTGAAAACCGGGGTGGATGGTTGTTGTCACGACGTGCCGCCTTGTTGTACAGACC
>JBKJUT010000266.1:0-3668 GCA_046590515.1 Ferruginibacter sp. | reverse complement strand
CTTCTGAGATTACTTACCGGATACAAAAAGAAGGTTTTGATTATCTGGATGCTCCTATCCGTCGCGTAACCTCGGCAGATGCCCCAATGCATTATGCACCAAACCTTGTAGCCGCCTACTTACCTGATGTTCCAAAAACAGTAAAGGTGGTAAAGGAAGTGATGTACCTCCAGAAATAATTTCTTCAGATCATATTCGCGCAACAGCCTTGTTGCGCTTTTTTTATGCGTGTCCTGTTCCGGGTGTTCCTTAATCTGCGCCACAGGGTCCCATTGCACTATCTTTGTATTTTAAACCATTCGAATGGCATATCGGTCTTTAGAAGCTTGTTTGGTAGACCTTGAGAAATCCGGGCAACTGGTTCGGGTAAAAGAAGAAGTGGACCCTTACCTGGAAATGGCAGCTATACATTTACGTGTGTTCGAAGCCGGTGGTCCGGCCCTGTTATTTGAAAAGGTAAAAGGATCCCGGTTCAGGGCAGCATCCAATATTTTTGGAAGCCTGCAGCGTAGTGAATATATTTTCCGGGATACCCTGAAACAGGTTCAGCAACTCATTCAGCTTAAATCTGATCCTGTAAAAGCTTTTAAGCAACCCGTTAAAAACGCGGCGGCGGGCCTGATTGCATTGAATGCTTTTCCCTTAAAAGATCCATGGGAAAAGCCCATATTATTTGAACAGGTAAAGATCTCTGATTTGCCCCTGGTACATCATTGGCCAATGGATGGTGGCGCTTTTATTACTTTGCCCCAGGTGTATACTGAAGACCCTGACCAACCCGGCATCATGCATGCCAACCTGGGAATGTACCGGATTCAAATGAATGGAAATGAATATGAAACTGACCGGGAAATCGGTCTGCATTATCAATTGCATCGTGGAATCGGCGTACACCAGTCGAAAGCTACCCGCAAGGGAGAAAGTCTTAAAGTAAGCATTTTTATAGGTGGCCCCCCGGCTCATTCAGTAGCAGCTGTAATGCCCTTACCCGAAGGCATAAGTGAAATGACATTTGCAGGTGTGCTGGGTCGTCGCCGGTTCAGGTATATATACCAGGATGGCTATTGCCTGAGTACCGATGCTGATTTTGTAATCACGGGTGAGGTTAGAATAGGAGAGAATAAACCTGAAGGCCCCTTTGGAGATCACCTGGGATATTACAGCCTGCAACATCCTTTTCCTTTAATGCGGGTTCATAAAGTATATGCTAAGAAAAACGCCATCTGGCCGTTTACTGTGGTAGGCCGCCCTCCCCAGGAAGATACAAGTTTCGGCCAACTTATACATACCATTACCGGCCAGGCACTGCAGCAGGAAATACCCGGACTTAAACAGGTGAATGCCGTCGACGCTGCGGGCGTTCATCCCTTATTGTTAGCTATTGGCAGTGAACGCTACACTCCGTTTAACCAGGCCAGGCAACCTTCAGAATTACTCACTATCGCTAACCACGTGTTAGGAACAGGGCAATTAAGCCTGGCTAAGTTTCTTTTTATAACTGCAGATGATACTAACCGGCTAACAACCAGTGACATCCCGGCCTTCTTTCACTTTGTATTGCAACGCATCAACCTGCAAAGGGATGTGCACTTTTATACCAATACCACCATCGACACACTGGACTATTCAGGTGAAGGATTAAATACCGGCAGTAAAGTGGTACTGGCAGCGTATGGAGAACCTGTGAGGGAACCAATTGACCGGGTTCCTTCCATACTTACAGGGTTAACAGGCTTTTCTGAACCCCGTCTGGCCCTGCCTGGAATTGCAGTACTTAAAGCTCTTCCTTTTACCACTTATGAATCTGCAAAGCAGGAAATTCACCAGTTAAACATCCAGTTAACCGGCGCAATTACAGAACTGGCAGGGATGCCTCTGATAATTATTTCTGATGACCCGGCATTTACCAGCAACGACCTGGCTAATTTTTTATGGGTTACATTTACGCGTACCAATCCCTCTCATGATATTTACGGAGTAGAAGAGGAGACTTTGAATAAGCATTGGGGGTGCAGGGGACCTCTGGTTATTGATGCCCGCATTAAACCACACCATGCGCCACCTGTAATAAAAGATCCGGAAGTGGAAAAAAATATTGACCGCGTTTTCCAGAAAGGAGGAAGTTTGTCTTCAATCAAATAAAAAAAATGAAGTACCTGTTGTTTATTATTGCATGCCTTGGATTTTCCGGTTGCTCATCACAATCTTCTAACTTCCCCTCTAACAAGGATAGTAATTCTTTATTATGGGAAATATCAGGCAAAGGAATTCAGCCGGCTTACATGTATGGCACCTTTCACTTACTCTGCCGCGACGATATACATATCAGTGACAATACCCGTCGTGCTATCCGTGAAGCTGAGGAAGTTTATTTTGAACTGGATCTTGATGATCCTGCAACTGCATTGGGCATGCTGTTCTTTATGAATATGCGTAACGATACTACGCTGCAGGATTTACTGACCGGTACCCAATACCAGAAAGTACAATCTTTCTTCCGGGATTCAATTCATCTGTCAATCGGGAATTTACAAAAAATGAAACCTCTCTTACTACAGGCTATGCTTTATACAAAAATGCTTCCCTGTACTGTAACAGGAGGTGTTGATGAATCACTGGCACGGGTGGCAAAGGAATACAATAAAAATATTCTGGGCCTGGAAACTCTTGCATTCCAGGCGGCTATTTTTGACAGCATCCCATACACCATACAGGCGAAAGAACTGGTAGAAGGAATTGACAGCCTGCAGGTAAATAAAAAAAACCTCGACTCACTTATCCAGGTTTACAAGTCCCAGGAATTGCAGTCTATTGAAAAGTTGAACCCGCGGGATATGAAGGGCATGGACAGCGAAATACTACTTGACAACCGTAATAGAAACTGGGTGATCATGTTAAAAGAATTAATGAAGAAAAAGCAACTATTCGTAGCCGTAGGTGCGGGTCACCTGGTTGGTAAAAATGGTTTAATAGAATTGCTTAAAAAAGAAGGATATAAACTCAGGCCAATTATTAATGAATAATTTATTTGATAATTACCTCCTTGATGGTGCCGTTACCGAGCGCTTCGTTTACCCGTTCTATTATTTTCCCTTTTTGATAAAGTAACTCATTTTTAAGAGGAGCTACACTTGTGGTTACATAAAGGTTAGTACCGATGATTTGTATCTTTTCTGTGTATTTGGCTATCGTTTTACCCATGATGCTTTCCCAGATTTCTTCAATCCGCACGGCCTGGATGCCGCTTTTTAACCTGCTGGATTTCAGGAATTGCTCCATTGCGTCCTGGAATGAAAGTTCTGCCATACTTCAAAGGTAAGATTTGCAAAAGGTATTTACCAGGTAGTGGAATATTTTCAAAGTTCAATAATCTGCCCTTCAACCCCCAGGGTGTTAAAAGCTTCTTCTAAACGCTGGTAATGGGTATCAGTAATAAATACCTGTCCTTCATTTTTCCTGCAAACCCAGTGCAACAGGTTTTTCATCCTGGAGTCATCCAGTTTTTCAAAAACATCATCCAGCAGCAGCAGGGGAGAGAACCCTTTATTTTCCCGGATAATTTCATATTCTGCCAATTTAAGTGCGAAAAGCAGGCTCTTGCGCTGTCCTTGTGAAGCGATGTTTTTAAAGACCTGGCCGTTCAGTTGAAACCCTATATCATCTTTGTG
>JBKJUT010000114.1:0-4685 GCA_046590515.1 Ferruginibacter sp. | reverse complement strand
GCGGGAAAAGTTTTCAGGTAACTGTACATGGAACGGGGTTTCGATGATTACCTTCTGGCCAGGAAAAAGTTTCCGTGGCAACCAAAGTTTAACTATATCCTGGTGTTGAGGGTGGTCTTCCAGGCGGGCCACTTCTTCCCCTACTTTAAAATTCAACCTGTTAATATATCCTTTACTGTTATCATCACTGAAATAAAAATCAGTGTTTCCATTTTCCAAAGACTGGTCTGTATAAGCAGTGCGGTCATTCTTGTAGGCATTAGGCCAGAGATGTATCCAGATAAATGAAAGGGTGTCGGGAGAATTGTTTAAATATTCCATCCTGGATTTACCATCAAGTGAGTGTTGGTTGTCGTCCAGGGAAACTGATATATCATAGTTGACCTGTTGTTGCCAATAAGCAGGTTGCTGGCTAAAGACAGTCTTGGCAAAAAACAGCAGGAGGAGTGATAAAGAAGATCTCAATTCAATCAGTTTGACCAAATTTAGCAAATATCTGCCTTCCTACTGTCACATACCTGGTTACTTACTTTCCTTTGCCGGCAAGAATAATCTGGATGGAGTGGAGGAGGATTTTAAAATCAAGTGCCAGGGAAACATTTTCAACGTAAAGGAGATCATAAGGCATCCTTTCTATCATTTCTTCTACCGAAGAAGCGTAACCGAACTTTACCATTCCCCAACTGGTTAAACCGGGCTTAACTTTAAAAATGTATTTGTATTCCGGTTGCAATGCTACTATCTGGTCGATGTAAAATTTTCTTTCAGGCCTCGGACCTACGAGGCTCATTTCGCCTTTCAATATATTCCAGAGTTGGGGCAGTTCATCAAGACGCCATTTACGCATTACCTTTCCCCAGCCCGTAATCCGGGGGTCATTGTCGCTGCTGAGTTGTGGACCATTGTCTTCCGCATCGGTGAACATCGACCTGAATTTATACATGGTAAAGGGTCTTCCTTTATACCCGATCCTTTCCTGGAAATAAAATAAAGGTCCTTTAGACGAAATTTTTAGTCTTATCACTGTATAAAGCAATAATGGCGACAGCAACACCAGCCCGATTAACGAACCTAACAGGTCAATAGTTCTTTTAATATTCTGTTGCCATGTCGGTAATAACCCGGAATGAATATCAATAAGCGGCACTCCTAATACATTATTGGTTTGAAGTGCCCCGCTGATAATATCAACTGTATCCGGCGTGATTTTTATATTGATCTCCTGGTCGCTGAGGTTTTGCAGAATTACAGAAAGCAGTTCCCTTTCATTTTTCTCCACTGCAATAATCACTTCTTCTATTTTTTCCTTTTCGATGATGTCTGAAAGGTTATCGTGGTGATCATACTTAATTAATGATACCGGTAATTCAAATTCGGATCTTCCATTGGTATTGTAAAATGTCGTGATCCGGAAGCCGCCCTGGTCTTTTGTTTTCTGAAAAGAATTATAAAATTCCATCGCTTTCCGGCCTGAGCCGATCAGTAAGGCGTTAAAGAAAACCTGCTTCCGGGAAAGTTGATTTTTTGCAATGTTCAGGAAGACCATCCTGGTGAATATAGTCAGCACCAGCATGGGGATAAGCAGGCTGTAAAACTCCAGATAATAATTATTATTATCAGTTTGTGGATTTTTGAGAATAAAAAAGAATAACAGGGTTAAGCAGCCAATTAAAATTACTATGGCAGATTTAGCTATTTCTGCCAGTCTTGATTTTTCGTAAAGCGAATTGTAAGTACCACTCAGGAAGTGCAATGCAATATAGCCCACTGTATAAAGCACGAGACCTATATAAAACCCCGGAGGTATTACAAAGTCATAGGAATATATCACGGTTCTTAAATAATAAAAACAGACCCATGTCAGGATGCATATTATTATATCCGCAAAAATATACCACCTGATATTTATCCTTGGCTGTGTCAAATGTTCAAAACAAATTTCAAAGATTAATGCTGTTTGTTATTTATTTTTTCAAGAATCTGGTGGGCAACTTCCATAGCGCTGAAACCATCAAAGATAGTAACAGGTGTATCTGATTTGTGGAGGATGGCATCCCTGAATCCTTCTAATTCCATTTTAATAGCATTACCTTCCGGTACAATGGGGTTGGCAATGCCGATAGTTTTTTTGCCGTTATTTGTATCAATATCAAATGTGAAAACGTTTTTATCACCCGGGGCATTTAATTTAATGATCTCGGTTTTTTTATCCAGGAAATCGATACTTATATAGGCATCTTTCTGGAACAGGCGCATCTTACGCATTTTTTTCAATGAAATCCTGCTGCTGGTGAGGTTCGCTACACAACCATTGTCGAATTCGATCCGTACGTTGGCAATATCAGGAGTATCGCTCATTACAGCAACCCCATTGGCAGAAATATAACTGACATTACTTTTTACCAGGTGCAGTATGATATCAATATCATGTATCATCAGGTCCAGGATCACGCTTACGTCCGTTCCGCGGGGGTTAAACTGCGCCAGGCGGTGCACTTCGATGAACATGGGGTTCAGGGATGTTTCCTGTAAAGCCAGGAAAGCAGGATTGAACCGCTCTACATGCCCCACCTGGAATTTAAGATTTGATTCTTTTGCCAGCTTAAGCAGGCTTCGCGCCTCGTCCATGGTGTTAGCCAATGGCTTCTCCACAAATACATGACGGCTTTTGCGCATTGCCATTTCACATAGGTCGTAATGATGAATGGTTGGCGCAACTATATCCACCGCATCACATTCATTAATCAATGCTTCGGCGCTGGCGAAATGTGTAAGGTTATATTTTTCTGAAACCTGCCTGGCATTACTTTCATCGGGGTCATAAAAACCTACCAGGTTAATATTTTCGATTTCCTGCCAGTTATTTAAATGGATCTTGCCTAAATGCCCGGCTCCAAGTACTCCAATTTTTAGCATACAATATTTTAAAGAATTTCATGTCACCTACCGGGCTTCAAAGCCCATGTCAGGCCTGTACATTTTCCGCTGTTTCTTCCCAGAAACCCATCTTGCCGAATTTTTCTATCCTGTCTTTTATGCGCTGTTCAGCGGGTATTGCCTGCAGGGCCTTTATTGTAGGGATAAGGTAATTCTTTAAAATTTCTGCCGCCTCATCATAATCCCAGTGAGCCCCGCCCAATGGTTCAGGAATCACATCATCTACCAGGCCGAAGCCAAGCATATCTGTACCGGTTAAACGCAGTTGCTCTGCGGCCACTTCCTTCTTGTCCCAGCTACGCCATAATATGCTGCTGCAACTTTCCGGGGAAATAACAGTATACCAGGTATTCTCCATCATTACAACTTTATCACCCACGCCTATACCGAGCGCACCGCCACTGGCACCTTCGCCGATGATCACGCAGATTACCGGAACTTTAAGACTTATCATCTCATAAATATTCCTGGCAATAGCCTCCCCCTGGCCACGTTCCTCAGCTTCCAGGCCAGGATAAGCACCTGGAGTATCTATTAGGGTTATGACAGGCTTATTGAATTTTTCTGCGAGTTTCATTAGCCGAAGCGCTTTGCGGTAACCTTCAGGATTAGCCATGCCGAAATTGCGCATCTGGCGTGTTTTGGTATTGTTACCTTTTTGCTGTCCAATGATCATTACAGTCTGCTCACCTAACTGGGCAAAGCCTCCAACCATTGCTTTGTCATCCTTTACATTACGGTCACCATGCAGTTCAATAAAAGAGGGACACATGTTTTCTATATACCTGAGTGTGTAAGGACGGTCAGGGTGGCGGCTTAATTGCACCCGGTGCCAGGGAGTAAGGGTATCTGTAAGGTGTTTTTTAGTCTCCATCAATCGTGCTTCCAGGGCTGCTATGGCACCACTCATATCCGTTTTTGATTTCTCCTGTATTCCTTTCTGTTGTTCTATCTGGTCGTACAGATCCTTTATAGGCTTTTCAAAGTCCAGGAATTGCCTGTTTTTTAATTGGGGCATGTATATGTTTTTAATATGAATGTCAAGAAATTACGCTTCAGTAAGATTGTAAAAATAACCTATAGATTTTTTTTAGAAAACTTTGTTTTCCAAAAGTAAATATTCCTATCTTTGCCCTCCCGAAAAAAACCTCGCAAGAGGCGTTTGAAGGAACCAGAAGGATCGGTAGTTCAGTTGGTTAGAATGCTGCCCTGTCACGGCAGAGGTCGCGGGTTCGAGTCCCGTCCGGTCCGCTTTTAGAATATCAATTCTCACCAAAAGCCTGCAAATCGTTGATTTTGCAGGCTTTTTAGTTTTGGCACTATGCCAAAATATTCACTAGAAAACAAAACTCTGGTGAGTTATTCGGTGAGTAAACTTTCTTACAAAATTTACTCACCAGCTTTTACTCAAATGCTTTACTGGTAAGGTGTTCATTAATTGAACATCTTGTTTGCTGATGGTGGTAAGTCTAATTTTATCCACTTTTTAAAGGTTACCACACTATGCAAAACAGTATCAGTTTACTTTTCTATTTAAAGAAGCCTAAAGCCTACACTATAGGCATGGTTCCTATTTATTTAAGAATAACAACCCATGGCCAGAGAGCTGAGGTTTCTACTGGTCGGGAATGGTTTGTTGAAAAATGGAATACCAGTGCTGGCAGAGCCAGCGGCACCAAAGAAGATGTAAAAGCTTTGAATATTTACTTAGATACTCTTCAGGCGAAAGTATATGAAGCTCACAGGCG
>JBKJUT010000029.1:0-8692 GCA_046590515.1 Ferruginibacter sp. | reverse complement strand
AAAGAAGTGTATATTTCTTTAGCCTTATTAAAGTTTATAAATAAAAAACCCCCGTTAAAAGGAATAAGAGTGGATGATGGACAATTGTATCTTTATACAGATACAGCAGGTTATTCTAACACTTACCTGCTTAAAGGAAAATCCAAAGAGTCAAAGCCGGGTAATAACAATGATAATTCGTTAAGTAAAATTGTACTAAACAATGTGCGTGTAATTATTCGGGATGAACAAAAAGCAAAATTCCATGACCTGGTTGTAAATGGCTTAAAAGCTAAAATTGATGGCAAAGGGAATCTTACTTTGGATACCAAAGTTAATATTGATGTGATTAGACTGGCCTTCAACACTTCCAGAGGAAGTTTCCTGAAGGGGAAAAATTTTAAAGGGGATTTTGAACTTAATTATGAATCATCTACACAAATCCTGTCTTTCCAGGATATTAATGTAAATATTTCGGGTCAACGATTTAAACTTACCGGTGACTTTAACCTTGGGAAAGATTCTCCAAAGTTTAATATTAAGTTGTCTACCAGGGATATTAAATATGATTTTGCAAAGTCACTGGTACCTGTAAATATTTCGAATTCTTTATCTATTGTATCATTAGATAAACCATTGGATGTAGATGCATCTATTTCGGGGGTTTTAAGAGGGGGTGAGCCGCTTGTTATTGCTTCATGGAAAGCAAAGGATGAGATTTTAAAGACTCCCTTCATGGATTTTGAAAATGCGTCCTTCACTGGTTTATATACTAATGAGGTTGTGGCTGGCTTACCTCGTAAAGATCCCAATTCAAAAATTGTGATACAGAAATTTGAAGCCACCTGGCATGGTTTACCTATGCAATCTGATGAAATTCTGATACTGGACCTATTTCAACCCCAACTCAGCTGCAATCTTCGATCTTCCTTTCCACTAACCCGGTTAAATGAACTGACAGGTAGTAATTCGCTGCGAATGAAGAATGGCGACGCGGATATCCGCCTCGAATACAAGGGCCCTATCGTTCATAATAACAACACAAACTCCTTCCTGAATGGAGTTGTTGCTATTAAAAATGGAAAAATATTGTATGCTCCGCGGAACGTTGAAATGAATAATGTACAAGGGAAGCTAGTTTTCCGGAACTCTGATGTGATTGTAGAAAATCTGCAATCAACAGTGCTCGGCCAATCCATAGTAATGCAGGGGCAAGCCCGGAATCTTTTAACTCTGATAAATACTGATCCGGATAAGGCAAATATAGATTGGAATATTTTTGCCAATACTTTAAACCTGGAGGCTTTTACCTTTCTCCTTGGTTCCCGGACTTCCACGAAATCATCTCAGGATGGTAAGGGTGGAGTGGCAACTATTTCCAACAAAATTGATAATCTTCTTGAACAGGGACGTTTGCATGTGTTATTAAATGTAAACCGGCTGTTGTATAAGAAATTTGATGGTAAGAATGCGGTAGCTGATATTACGCTGTTACAGGACAGGTATCTTATTAACAGTGTAAAAATGTCTCATGCGGGTGGCCAGTTCGACTTAAATGGTTCTTTAGTTACTACAAACGGGAACTTCCACCAGGCCAATATCAATGTAAATCTTAAAGACGTGGATGTAAAACAAACCATGTATGCGTTTGATAATTTCGGGCAGGATGGAATTATGTCTGATAACCTGGAAGGTAAATTGTCGGCAAATGTTGTGGCTGGTATGTCTATTGATCAATCAGGAAAGGTACTGCCGGCCTCCATTACAAGCGTGGTAAATTTTTCTCTTAAGAACGGTGCCTTAAATAATTATGAACCTATCAAGAAAATGCAGCGTTTTATTTTTAAGAACCGTGATTTCGAAAACATCCGCTTTGCTGAATTAAAAGATAAACTGGAAATCAAGAACCGGGAAATCAAGATTAACAGGATGGAGATTCAGTCTACAGTTATGACGATGTTCGTGGAGGGAACTTATAGCCAGAAAGGTGGCACCGATATGAGCATCCAGGTTCCTTTCAGTAATATCAAAAAAAGAGGAAGTGATTATAACCCTGAAAATATAGGAGCAGATAAAAAAGGTGGTGGCAGCATTTACTTAAGAGGAAGGCCAGGGGCTGATGGTAATGTAAAATTTAAACTGGATCTTTTTAATAAATTTGACAAGGAAAAGGAAAAGGAAAATGAAAGCAAAGCTGTCAAATCATAATTAAAAAGTTGAAGAAAAAAAATATGGATTCAAATTCAATAAATTTTTCGGAAGTGTTTCCTGCTGGGGATAGTAATTCAGCTGCAACTATGCGGGAAGGAAGTTGGCGGCCTGGAAACCTGGGACCTGTTGAAAAATGGCCACCTCATTTAAAAACCCTTTGTAATTTCGTTATGAATAGTGCCTCTCCAATGTGCATCTGGTGGGGGGAAGAACTTTTACAATTAAGTAATGATCTTTATAATGCTGCATTTATAAGTAAAGACGATCCCGGGTTCATGGTGCCGTTAGCGGCTAGCCAAAACAGTAACCCGGTTTTTACTTTGCTACAACCCTATATAAGAAAAGTAATTGATAAAGGTTTCTCTGTAAAAATAGAAGACAAGGAAATTGTAAATCTTCTTGACAACCGGGAATACTGGTCCTTTGTTATAAATCCACTTTATGATGACCTGGGTACTTTTTGCGGTGTACTGGCATATGCTTTTGAAACCAGCCAGAAAATGAAGATGCGCAAAATCCTGGAAGGCAATAAGGAGCAACTGGAACTGGCAGTTATTGAGGCTGAGAATACTGAACTGAATTTCCGCAACCTTATTATCCAGGCACCTGTAGCTATGTGTATTTTACATGGACCGGATTATGTGGTAGAAGTGGCAAATGAGGCAGTATGTGAAATCTGGGGCAAAACCATTACTGAAGTACTTCATAAACCGGTGTTTGAAGCACTACCTGAAGCCAGGGAGCAAGGAATTGAAAAACTATTGTACCAGGTGTATACGACCGGTGAACGCTTTACAGCATTTGAATTACCGGTTCAGCTAATGAGGCATAGTAAATTGGAAACTGTATTTCTGAATTTCGTTTATGAGGCCATAAAAGATAAGAATGGAAAGATTACAAGTATCATGGGAATAGGTACTGAGGTGACAGACCAGGTAATCGCACGAAAGAAAATAGAAGAAAGTGAAAAAGAACTAAAATCATTTTCAGAAAAGCTGGAGCAAAAAGTGGCGGAACGCACAGTGGAACTTGAAAAAATGAATGGCGAATTGCAGAATTTCGCATACGTGGCCAGTCATGATTTACAGGAGCCTTTAAGAAAAGTACAAACATATTCCGACCGTATCCTGGAAAAGGAACATTCCAATCTTTCAGACAGTGGAAAGGAATATTTCCGTAGAATGCAATCTGCTGCCAGCCGGATGCAAACCCTGATAAATGATCTGCTCGATTATTCACGTACCAGTAATACTGATCTGAATGTAGAATGTACGGACCTGGGTGTATTGTTAAACGACGTGCTGGGTGAAATGAAAGACGCTATCCAGGAGAAGGGAGCTATTATAAATGCCGGCCAACTCTGCGAAGCAATGGTTATACCTTTCCAGTTCAGGCAGGTGATTCAAAACCTGATTGGTAACTCATTGAAATTTGCCCGCCATGATGTAAGACCCGAGATTTCCATAGACAGCAGAATTAAAACCGGCCAAGAATTATTACCGCACCAGCTAGATCCGGATAAATCTTATTGCCATATAATCTTTACCGACAATGGCATCGGCTTTTCGCCTGAATACCGGTTCAGGATATTTGAGATGTTCCAGCGTTTAAACGGCAGAAGTGAATATGAAGGCACAGGGATAGGGTTAGCGATTGTAAACAAAATAGTAGAAAACCATAAAGGGACAATAGCAGCTACAGGGGCATTAGGAGAAGGTGCGAGATTTGATATTTATATTCCTAATTAAAAAAAGATGGTTGGTATTGTAGAAAAAATTTCAAAATACATTCGTGAACCTGGAGATGTATTATATGAACTGGAGAATTATCCAGGCGCCTTAACAATCACATCCAACCCATTTATTGCTTCCCTGGTTCAAGCCAGGCCCATATGGGCTCATAAAGGCACTTTTGGTCATGCATTGGTTATTGCTGGTAGTCCCGGGATGTATGGTGCTGCCATGTTAACTGCAGAAGCTGCTATCCGTACCGGTTGTGGACTTGTTACCGCATTTGTGCCGGAGGAATGTGTAGCTCCCTTACTGGTACGTGTACCTGAAATTATGACTGTCAGCCGCGAAATCAGAGCTATACAGGACCTTGATCTTTCTGCATATAAATCGATTGGTATTGGACCTGGTTTTGGCACCTCGGAATCCTCCTCCCACGTACTTGGTTATTTACTTACACACTACAAAGGGCCGCTGGTTATAGATGCAGATGGTTTAACCCTGCTGGCAAAAAACCAGGTCTGGTACAATGCACTTGGGAAGCACATCATCTTAACCCCGCATCCAGGCGAATTCGATCGCCTTACGCATGCTCATCCCGGGGAAAGCGAACGGCTTTTATCGCAACTCTCTTTTACTGAAGAGTATGGGGCTACAGTAGTTTTAAAAGGTCATAATACTGTTACTTCAGGAATAAACGGAATTAATTTTAATACAACGGGAAACGACGGGATGGCCACAGCAGGCAGCGGTGATGTACTAACCGGCATTATTACATCCTTATGCGCACAGGGTTATGAAAATTATATTGCTTCAGTACTGGGAGTATTTTTGCATGGCTATGCGGGAGATGAAGCGGCAAAAAAAGGATCTAACCATACCCTGCTTGCTTCAGATATAATCAAATGCCTGCAGGTATTTTTCAAAAACTTTGAAAAGGAAAAATTCTAAGCTGCTTCTTTCTGTTTTACAGCGGAATTAATTACCATGGCAGGTTTCAGCCTTATAATGCGGGTAGCATGCAAACCTTTCATGATGATATAAGTCATATCAAATTCATACCATTTTTTGGCGAAATTGGCACTATCTTTTGCATGGTGATGATTGTTTTGAAACAGTTCACCCATCAGGATTAATCCCCATGGCGTAGTGTTTCGTGAATGATCACCATTGTTGAAATTACTATACCCGAGCTTATGCCCAAACCAGTTTACTATGGCGCCCTGTACTGGTCCCATCAGGAAGTGAATTGGCAATAATAAAAACCACCAGGCAGAAGGTGCAAAGGCAATATAAAAACCAATATAAAAAAGCCCGAAACCCAACCTCGACATCCAGCTGTTCCCTATTTTATCCATCTTTTCCCATACCGGGAGGTATTCTTCTGTGAATTGTTTATCGGGTGTATTCTTACCGGTCAGGAAGTCATTGTAGATGCTGGCTGTATGGCGCATCATATCTATAATGTCCTTAAAAAAATGAGGAGAGTGTGGATCCTTTTCTGTATCACTATAAGTATGGTGCATCCGGTGCATCACGGCATAAGCACGTGGTACCAGGTACGAAGATCCCTGTGTCAACCAGGTCATAAAGTAAAATGTCTTTTCCCAACCTTTACTGGTATTATACATTTGATGGGATGCGTAACGATGTAAAAAGAAGGAATGGAAAAATAAAGAGAGGAACCAATGACCAAAGAAAAACGCAAGAATAATAAACATAATAGATATTTTATACTGGTCGCAAAGGTAAGAAGGAAAGGTCTTAAAATGAAGCTAACCATCCTGATTTATATAATCTTTATCAGTTATTGTAATTTATTAAAGCAGAGGTTGTTAACTCAATAAATCTATTCTTATTTAATTATAAATAAGTTTGTTCTGTTTCTGATGTGCCGGGGGTAAAAAAAAATGGCATAATTTTTCCCATTTTAAAATAATATCTTATGGCTAATGAAAGATAAAAAAAATATAGGCCGCAGATCAGGAGGAGTTTTTACTGAACAGGACCTGGATGATAAGGTTCACGATATAAAAGAAGAGCCCAATAAGCCTAACATACCCGATCCTGACGACCTGGTACATTCAGGAATTCATCAGGATGTATCAGCGGGCCATGAAATAGATGTTGATGATACTTTGCACCAGCCCGAAACAACTGATGATGACATTTGATCTGTACATTTACGTATGGCTGGTATCAAAAAACCATTAATACATCCTTCTGTTAGGTGGATAAGGCCTGTGTACAGGATTCTCATAGCTCTTCTTTTTTCCATTTTTACCTACTTCCTGGTTCCCCATAAGATTTTAGATTGGAAATTATTAGTGCTTGTGGAGTGGATTGTCTTTTCCACCATTTATATGTTATTAAGTTGGTGGTTGTTTTTAAACTTTGATTCCGAACAGGTCCGCATTCATGCAAGCCAGGAAGATGGGACCCGGGTATTTGTATTTTTTGCAATCCTCATTTCTTCATTTGCAGGTCTGTTTGCAGTGGGATTGATGCTTGTTTCCGGCCCACCCACAGGAATGCCTGTCCTGATTTTTATCCTCGCCATCCTTTTGAGCATGTTACTTTCCTGGAGTATGGTACATACTTTATTTACATTCCATTATGCCAACCTCTATTTCCATAAAATTAAAAAATTAAAATTAACCGGGTTTGAGTTTCCGGGTGATGAGCCATTGGATTACCTTGACTTCGCCTATTTTTCATTCGTGGTGGGTATGACTTTCCAGGTGTCGGATGTGCAGGTAAATACAAAAAACATAAGGCGACAGGTTTTACTGCATGGGTTGCTATCATTTATTTTAAATACAGTGGTGGTTGCCCTGACATTTAACCTATTGGCCGGGTTGATACATCACTGATTACTTACAGATTCACAGAAGGGAAGACTGCGACTTTCTTGTGATTTTTTTCATGTGTAATACGTGCAGATACATACCCCAGCGCCAGCGCCAACGGGTAATCGCTTATCCAGTGAACTTCCGTATTTATCATGGCTATTCCCGTCAGGGCGGTAAGACCATAACCCAATGGCTTCACCCATTTTTTATCAGGGTAATTCATAGCTATGGTTGATACTGTGGCCATCATGGTTGCCAGGTGCCCGGAAGGAAAAGCATCGTATTGAGGCGTGTGTGCCTGGTATTTTTTAAATGAGGGGAATGGGTGCCAACGTCCACCGGCCTTAGTGGCAACAAAAGGACTTTCCCTTCCGCTGATTCTTTTTATTACCTGGGTGGCCACGCCCATTGTAAGAAAGGTTTCGGTGATATCCCCTGCAGTGTTCACAGCCTTTTTATTACGCATCAGTTTGCCGCTGATAAAAAAGCCTGCTGCCACCATCATAGACGTACCGCCTTCACCTAATTGGTAAAGTGCGCTGGTCAGGTTCTGCGGCACTTTTAAAATCTTTGTTCCTCCAACTTTTATGGGTACAGAATATCTTGTATCCGGATCAATAGATAGCTGGCGAAACAGGTGTTTTACACCGTTAGTAACCGGCTGGTCAAGTGGAAGTAATAACAATGTGAGCCCTGCAGTTACAGCAAGCCCCTTCAGGTTTCTTTTTTCAAACGGTGAAGTACCTATTTTTAAAAGATCGTATGGCAGGTTTGTAACAAAATGAAACCGTTTAATAGAGGAATGACTTGAAGAATCCGTAATTGAAGTTCCGGGTTGCGGATACACAACTCCAGGAATAAATAACAGGATGATACTTCCCCATCTCAATAAAATATTCATAACTGCTTTTTAAAAGGACCGGGCAAAATAAATACCTGGCTGGTTGGCTGAGAAAGTAGGCATTACGACTGTCTTGCGGTTAACGCGCCTGTTTTGAGTGGCATAAATGATATTCACAGATAATATGCCAACCCCGGCCCCCGCCAATATATCCGGCAGCCAGTGTTTGTTGTTAAGGATCCGCAAGGTTCCTACGGCAGAAGCTGAAATATATCCACCAATTGCAAGCCAGGGATGTTCTGCGCCGTATTCTTTTCGTAAAATTTCCGCCCCTAAAAATGCCTGGGCTGTATGGCCGGAAGGAAAAGATGAATAACAACTACTGTCAGGGCGCAATTCACGGGTTAGCTTTTTCAATGATAAAATTATACCGGACATTAAAAGTTCAGCCTTCAATAAAACCCTTGATTGAAAGTGGATATTGTTTTTCCCGGTCAGGCCTGCAGCGTTTAACCCATATAATGCCGCAACAGGAGCATATTGGAGGTAATCATCGATACGTGTATGAAAGGTGCGATACTTTTCATTTCGCTCCTCCGCTACCTTGTATTTGTTTATTATAAATTTATTTTTACTTGAAATATAACCTAATGAAATAAGGGAAAGCGGAACCCACAAAGAAGCATTCTTCGTTTGGGTAAATTTATTTTCTGAAGAATCTTTTTCTATAGTTTGCCCGGTAGTAACATGGCCAAACGAGAAAAAAACTCCAATTAATAATAGCTTTCTCATAAATGGGCAAAATGCAGGTAGTGGTATTGCAATATATGTTATTGCACCCGGTTTCAGAAAAGTGTCGGGCAAACCGAGAAGTTTTTGAAATAAAATACCGCATTTCAGGAAATTTGTCCACAGACAAAGCCGTTTTGCCGTTTCATTAAACTGGATAGAATATTGCATATTTGAAATAAATGCAATTATTATGGATCATTTAAATTCAGGGTTACAAAAGAAGACCTGTAAAATCCTTATAGTAGATGATGAAGGGGATATTTGTTACCTGCTGGGCAAGCTTCTGA
>JBKJUT010000325.1:0-4683 GCA_046590515.1 Ferruginibacter sp. | reverse complement strand
GGTATTTAATTTTACGCTTGACAATAAATACCGCATCCTGTTCATATGAAAATATTTTTGTCACAGCAAAACTACCAGATTGGAAATTTTGAAGAGAACACCCGCAAGATTATTTCTGACATTGAATCAGCCCGCGAACAAGGTGGCGACCTGGTAATTTTCAGTGAACTTTGTATTTGCGGTTATCCTCCCCGCGATTTCCTCTATTTCCACGATTTTATTGAAAAGTGTTATTCAGCAGTAGAAACTATAGCCAGGCATGCAGTGGGAATCGCGGTGTTGGTGGGTGCCCCTGCCCGCAACCCTGTAGTATCAGGTAAAGACCTTTTTAATGCTGCCTATTTCCTGGAAGACCAGCAGGTAAAACAAGTGGTCAATAAAACATGTTTACCTACGTATGATGTATTTGATGAAGACCGTTATTTTGAGCCCGCTAATGAATGGAACGTAATTGAATTCAAGGGAAAAAAAATTGCAGTAACTATTTGTGAGGACATATGGAACCTGGGCAATAATCCATTGTACCGCCATTGTCCTATGGATATGCTTATGAATCAGCACCCGGATTTCATGGTGAACCTATCTGCCTCACCCTTCGATTATACTCACGATGATGACCGGAAAGCTGCTGTAAAAGCAAATGTATTAAAATACGGTATCCCTATGTTTTATTGCAACGGCGTAGGAAGCCAGACAGAGATCGTATTCGATGGTACGTCGTTGGTATTTGATAAGGATGCAAACCTGTGTGGAAGATTGCTGAGCTTTCAGGAAGACCTCCAGGGATTTGTTTTGCAGGATGACGGGTTTTTAGAAGGACCAATATTAGAGAACGTCAACAATTTGCCGGACGAAGAGTTAAACCCAATCACTTTTGATGAAACCCTGAATATTGGAAATGTGTATGAAGCTTTAGTGATGGGAATACGGGATTATTTTTCCAAGATGGGGTTTAGTAAAGCTATCCTTGGCAGCAGTGGTGGAATTGATTCTGCCGTAACTCTTGCACTGGCCTGTAAAGCCCTGGGAAGCGAAAATGTAACTGCGGTGCTGATGCCTTCCCGTTTTTCTTCCGATCATTCCATTGAGGATGCAAAGTTGCTTTCCCAGAATCTTAATAACCCTAGTAGTATTATACCTATTGAAGAGGTATACCGTTCTTTTTTAGAAGTGCTGCATCCCGTATTTAAAGACCTTCCTTTTGGTATTGCTGAAGAAAATATTCAAAGCCGCAGCCGTGGAAATATCCTCATGGCCATTGCCAACAAATTCGGTTTCATTCTTCTTAATACTTCCAATAAAAGTGAACTGGCTACCGGCTATGGCACATTATACGGAGATATGGCTGGCGGATTATCTGTCCTGGGAGATTGTTATAAACAGCAGGTATACGAACTAGCCCGTTATATAAACCGGGAAAATGAGATTATACCTCATAATATAATCAATAAAGCTCCGAGTGCGGAATTGCGCCCGGATCAAAAAGACAGTGACAGTCTCCCGGAGTATGCAATTCTTGATAAGATCCTGTATCAATATATAGAGAGAATGGAAGGACCTTCCGAAATAAAAGCCCGGGGCTTTGATCCTTTACTGGTAGACCGGGTACTTAAGATGGTTAATGTAAATGAATATAAAAGAAACCAGTTTTGTCCTATCATCCGGGTTTCACCTAAAGCATTTGGAGTAGGGCGCAGGATTCCGATAGTTGGTAAATACCTAAGTTAGAGCCCGTCAAATTGATGGTTAAATACCAATCTTTTGCCATAACTTTTTCCATGGCAGGTTTTTTGTTTAACTGTCTTCGTAATTTACAATCAATCAGAAATAAACCTATATGCTACAAACCGCAGAAGACATTCGTCTGCTTAATGAAAAAATCAGTCATTCGGCAGGTTTTGTTACCCGCATCAATGATGAGTTGAGTAAAGTGATCGTTGGCCAGCAAACCATGATAGAGCGTTTACTCATTGGCTTATTGAGTAATGGACACGTATTGCTTGAAGGTGTGCCCGGTCTGGCGAAGACGTTATCAATAAAGTCATTGGCTCAGACTATCCAGGCTGATTTCAGCAGGATTCAGTTTACCCCGGACTTATTGCCTGCCGATGTTATTGGTACAATGATATATAACCAGGCAAAAAATGAATTCGTAGTTCGTAAAGGTCCCATCTTTTCAAATTTTATCCTCGCAGATGAGATTAACCGTGCACCGGCTAAAGTGCAAAGTGCGCTGCTGGAGGCGATGCAGGAACGGCAGGTAACCCTGGGCGATACAAGTTATAAATTACAGGAGCCATTCCTGGTTTTAGCCACTCAAAATCCCATAGAACAGGAAGGTACTTATCCCTTGCCTGAAGCGCAGGTTGATCGCTTTATGCTCAAAGTTGTGGTGGGCTATCCCACTAAAACAGAAGAGCAGATGATCATTCGCCAGAATACGCTCGGGTTGACGATGCCCACAATAAACGCGGTAGCTTCAGCAGCAGAAATTCTGGCAGCAAAAGAATTGGTCAGGCAGGTATACCTGGATGAAAAAGTAGAGAACTACATACTTGATATCGTATTTGCCACCAGGTTTCCCGAAAAATATAATTTGCCCAAACTAAAGCCATTGATTGGTTTTGGAGGTTCACCAAGGGCCAGTATAAACCTTGCCCTGGCGGCAAAAGCCTACGCCTACCTGAATAAGCGGGCCTATGTAATACCGGAAGATGTGCGGAGTATTTGCCTGGACGTATTAAGGCACCGGATCGGCCTCACTTACGAGGCAGAAGCAGAAAGTGTAAATGTAGAAATGATCATAGGAGAAATTCTGAAAACTGTAAACGTTCCTTAGCACGGGTTGCTTAATTATTGTCAATGTTAACTACCGCAGAAATATTAAGGAAAGTAAAAGAACTGGAGATCAAAAGTAAAAAGATCACCACGCATCTTTTTACTGGCGAGTATCATTCTGCGTTTAAGGGTAAAGGAATGCACTTCAGGGAAGTGAGGGAATATTATGCAGGAGATGATGTGCGTTTCATTGACTGGAATGTAAGCGCCAGGTTCAACCACACCTTTACAAAAGTTTTTGAAGAGGAGCGTGAGCTTACTGTAATGTTACTTATCGATACAAGTGCCAGCAACCTGTTTGGGTCTTCTGGTATGCGTAAACGTGATATGATCAATGAAATTGCTTCCGTACTTGCCTTCAGTGCCATAAACAATAATGATAAAGTGGGGGCGGTTTTTTTCAGCAACAAAGTGGAATTATTTGTGCCTCCAAAGAAAGGCCGGCAACATGCCTTATATATAGTAAGAGAATTACTCACCGCCGAACCCCAGGTCAGCGGCACCCACCTGGGAGAAGCCATTAAATATTTTAACAGGAATACCAAGCAGAAAAGCATTGCTTTTATCCTGAGTGATTTCATTGATTCCGAATTCGACAATGACCTTAAAGTAATAGGAAAAAAGCACGATGTGATCGGGATAAAAGTGTATGATAAAATGGATATGCAATTGCCGGAGGCCGGGATATTACAATTGCAGGATGCTGAGACGGGCCGCCAGGAGTGGATCGACAGCAGTAACGCAGCGGTAAGATTTAATTACCAGCAGCATTTTTTAAAACAAAGCGAGGATACCAAGGTTTTTTTCAGGAAGGCCGGGGCAGACCTGCTGCACGTGCGGACAGACAATGATTATGTCAGGATCCTGCAACAATTTTTTATTAACAGGAAATAACCCAAACTACCCGCTATACCGTGCAAAGATCAATTGTTTATATATTTTTCCTGGCCGTAACATTTTTCAGCAACCTTTCTGCCAGGGGGCAGTCAGTAGAGGTTTCTATTAACCGAAATGGTATTTTGATCGGGGAACAAATAAGTTTCGGACTTAAAATAAAGTTGCCCAGCCTGCAGTACAAGGCTAATTTTTCCATTCCTGATTCTATTACTCATTTTGATATTATCCGGAAGGGTGAAATAAAAGGTGTTAAAGGTGAAAATGCATTAGAACAAATACTGGTTTTTACGAGCTTTGATTCGGGAAGCTGGTATTTCCCGGCCATACCCGTTATTGTGTCTAATGGCACCGGACGGGCTACCTTGTATTCAGATTCTTTCCTGGTTAAAGTGGGATATTCTCCCGCGGACAGTACGAACCAGTTGCGCGATATTAAAAAGGTAATGGATGTGCATATACCGGATTATACAATTTATTTCATATTGGCCGGAATACTGTTAGCACTGTTGCTGGGATATTTGATTTACCGTTATATTAAAAAAAGAAAGAACAGGCCCAAACCTCTGTTCATCTCTGATAAATCAGCTTACGAAGAAGCGATGAATTCTTTACAGCAACTGGAGCAGGGAAATTTATTAAATCCACCAGGTGTGAAAGAATTTCATACACGCTTAGCCGATACTTTCAAAAGATATTATAGCCGGACGAACCAACGGGATTTGCTGAATAAAACAACCGGAGACCTGCTGGTCGGGCTTAAAAATGATGGATCAGGAGCGGAAACTATTTCGATGATTGCAAAAGGTTTACGATATACTGATGCAGTCAAATTTGCCAAATTCCTCCCATTACCCGGTGAAAGCATGGAAGCACTTAATGCTATCCGTGAGGGAATAAAACATATTGAGAACCGGTCACCTCTAAAAACATAATGTATTGTTGTTTGAT
>JBKJUT010000300.1:0-2776 GCA_046590515.1 Ferruginibacter sp. | reverse complement strand
CCCTGCTTACGGAGATACCTACCCGCTATATAACGGAGCAATAGGTATGACTTATGAGCAGGCGGGCCATAGTTTGGGCGGGCTTTCTTATGCTATGAATGATGATACCCTGACTTTAACAGACCGGGTAGCCCACCATTTTACTACTACCATGAGCACCATTGAGGTAGCGGCAGCAAATGCCACTCAATTAAATACGGAGTTTAAAAAATATTTTGACAGCGGGATATTAAACGGAAACGGAGTGTATAAATCCTATATAATAAGTGGGGCAGATGAAAATAAACTGCTCCCATTGCTGGAACTTTTTAAACGTAATAACATTTCTTACGGGCCCGTTAGTAAAAAGTCGGTAATCCGTGGATTCAATTACTTTACGGGTAAAGAAGAGAGTTATACTACTGCCTCAACCGATATACTTGTCTCTTCGTTCCAGCCTAAAGCGGCATTGATTAAAGTGTTATTTGAACCTCAATCAAAATTAAGCGATTCGGTAACGTATGATATCACAGCCTGGGCACTTCCTTATGCGTATGGCATACAGGCTTATGCATTAAAAGAAAGGTTAACGGCTGCCGAGGCTCCTCCCGCATTGGCGTCATCAATTGCCATAATACCAGGTGGAGTGTATGGATACCTTGTTACTTATTCTTCCTTCTCTGACGGCAAGTTGCTTGCAGCTTTGCTTAAGGCAGGTTTTAAAGTAAGGTTTGCCGAAAAAGATTTTACTTTTAAAAATACCGTATTCAAAAAGGGAACCCTGGTTATTTTACGTAAAGGAAATGAAAATAAAATCCCTTTATTGCAGGATTTGGTAAGCAGGTATCACAGCCAGGTCACCGCGGTAAATTCAGGATTCATGGAGAGCGGATTTGATTTTGGATCAGAAAAATTGCATTTGGTTAAGCGTCCTGCTGTGGCATTGGTCACAGGAAATAAAACGAGTTCCACTGCAGCGGGAGAGGTGTGGCATCTGTTTGACCAGCAACTGGATTACCCTTTAACCCTCATTAATATAGAAGACCTAGGAGACGTCACATGGAAGAATTTCGATGTGCTCATTATACCCCAGGGCAATTACAAATTCCTGTCAGAAAAAGATGGCAGCCCGGAGTTAAAAGCCTGGGTGAAACAGGGTGGAAAGATTGTTGC
Organism: Ferruginibacter sp.; assembly: GCA_046590515.1. GTDB lineage: Bacteria > Bacteroidota > Bacteroidia > Chitinophagales > Chitinophagaceae > Ferruginibacter. The sequence continues at coordinate 1,624 of JBKJUT010000300.1, read as the reverse complement.
AATGGAAAGTGCAGTAAGTCAAATGGCCACGGGAGAGTGGGGGATTAAATTACATAAAGAGGAAGAAGAAAAAGCCGAGGATAAGAAACCTACATACGCAGATATTAAGAAGTATGAGAACCGTGAAAGAGATGGAATCACCTCTAATATTCCCGGGGCGATCTTTAAAGTAGAACTGGATGAAAGTCATCCTCTGGCTTTTGGTTATCCATCGTTTTATTATAGCATTAAACAAGACAGCCGGCTATATGATTTTCTGAAAAATGGCTGGAATGTAGGTGTTATAAAAAAGGATAGCCAGGTTTCCGGTTTCGTCGGCAGTAAAATGAAAGATAAAATAAAGGATGGAACTGTGATAGCGGTACAGCCTTATGGCCAGGGCACAATTGTATATTTTGCAGATGATGTACTTTTCAGGAGCTTTTGGGAAAACGGAAAATTACTTTTTACAAATGCGGTCTTCCTGGCAGGTCAATAAAATAATCACCTTACAATTACCCTTATGCGTTTTTTTAATTTTCTGCTCTTGCTTTTGTGTGCGGCTCCTGCCATTTCACAAAAACCAGCCTCTGCCTCTTCTTCGGATATATTACTTCATTTAAAGAAACTGCAGGTTAATGGCTCGGTATTATACATCGCGGCACATCCCGACGATGAGAACACCCGGTTACTATCTTACCTGGCCAATGAAAAATTATACCGCACCGGTTATTTAAGTCTGACCCGTGGCGATGGTGGCCAGAACCTGATAGGTGATGAACAGGGCACTACCTTGGGACAGATCAGGACCCAGGAGCTCCTGGCCGCACGCAGGGTAGATGGAGCAGAACAGTTTTTTAGCCGTGCCTACGATTTCGGATATAGTAAAAGTCCCGAGGAAGCGCTTCGCATCTGGGATCATGAAAAAATATTGGCAGATGTTGTTTGGGTGATCCGCAATTTCAGGCCAGATGTTATCATTACACGTTTCCCTTCTACAGGGGAGGGTGGACATGGCCATCATACTGCTTCAGCAATCCTGGCGGAAGAGGCATTTGCCGCTGCGGCTGATCCTACCCGTTACCCGGAGCAATTTAAATCCGGAGTATCTATCTGGCAGGCGAAAAGATTGCTTTGGAACACTTTCAATTTTGGCTCTGCCAATACCACGCGCGAAGACCAGTTCAAACTTGATGTAGGTGGGTATAATCCCATCCTGGGAAAAAGTTATGGTGAAATGGCCGCGGAAAGCCGCAGTAATCACAAAAGCCAGGGCTTCGGTGTGCCGGCGCAACGGGGCAGTTCTGTTGAATATTTTTCTACTACCAAAGGTGCCCGGCCGGAATACGACCTGATGGACGGGGTTGATATTTCTTCTCAAAGAGTGGTATTTCAAAATGAAGCTGATAGAAAAATGTTTGATGATTTGTTGCAGAAAATAATAGCTCAATATAACCCTGCACAGCCTGTAGCTTCCGTGCCATTGCTGGAGCAACTGGCGGATATTTATAAAAACTCCGGAGGAATAGATGGCAGGTATGAAAAGAGCAGGGAGATCAATGAATTGATTGCCCAGGCCAGTGGCATTTATATGGAAGCAGTTGCAATCAGTCAATTCAATACAATAGGGGACAGTGCTAAATTT
>JBKJUT010000282.1:0-5630 GCA_046590515.1 Ferruginibacter sp. | reverse complement strand
GTGCTTAGGCGGGCCGGGGCGGAGACTAAGGGATTCGAACCCTTGATACAGTTTCCCGTATACACACTTTCCAGGCGTGCTCCTTCAACCACTCGGACAAGTCTCCAGTATTTATCTGGGCTGCAAATGTAAGTCTTAAAATGAAAAAATCCGCAATGCATTTGAGGTTGTTGCTTCCACCACAGTTTGCAAGGATATATTTTTGGCTTCAGCTACTTTCTCTGCTATCTTAACCAGGTAACTGCTTTCATTTCTTTTACCACGATACGGAGCCGGGGCCAGGTATGGCGCATCTGTTTCAAGTACCAGGTGTTTTAAATCAAGTTGTGTAACCACGTCTGCCAATCCGGAATTTTTATAGGTGATCACCCCTCCGATTCCAAGGCAAAATCCACAATCAATTATTTGCTGGGCTTCTTCCAATGAGCCACCAAAACAATGAAATATTCCGGTTAGTCCCTGTGCAGCATATTCCTGTATCACCTGTATAGTTTCTGCTGTAGCATTACGTGAATGAATGACTATAGGCCGCCTAAAATGCAATGCCCATTCAATCTGTTTGCGGAAAGCGAGGTATTGCTCTTTAATAAATGTCTTATCCCAATAGAAATCCAACCCAATCTCTCCAATGCCTGCAAAAGGTCTTTTATTCAACCATTCTTCCACCAGATTCAATTCATTTAAGTAAGAATTATTGACTGAACAAGGATGCAATCCCATCATTGAAATTGCCAGGTTTGGATATTTTTTTTCTACTTCCAGCATAACATTTAAGGTAGAACTATCGATGGCAGGCATATAAAAGCCTTTCACACCAACGCTTTCAGCCCGCTGCATCATTCCTTTCAGGTCTTTATTAAATTCAGATGAATAAAGGTGACAATGAGTGTCTATCATAATATTTTATAAAAAATAGTAACAGTAATAAAAACAAAAGCCTGCCTGATTCACTTGAACAGGCATTTAATTAATGTTGCAAATTATAAATGTTGAGTGTACATTAGACCTAGTTTTCATAGGGTACGGATTAAAAACGGGCCAGGGTTTCTACCCCGGCCCAATTTATTTTACGAACCAGGTAAAATGCTGAATTGAAATCCCTTTTCTTTAAAAAACGATAAAAACTTAGGTAAAGTAAATTCCAGCCTTTCAAAGGCTTTCTCACTGTCGTGAAAAACCACGATATCACCGGCTCCGGCTTTCAACACTAATTTTGCCAAACACTTTTCCGGTCGCAGTTCCTGGTCAAAATCCCCACTTAATATACTCCAGAAAACAGTTGTCAAGCCAAAACGGGGGGCTGCCAGTTGATTCATCTGCAACTGGGTGATTTTTCCATATGGAGGTCTGAAAAGTTTACTGTCAATATATTTCATAGCAGTTTCAATATTTCCCAGGTATTCATTATCCGGGGTTTTCCAGCCATTGAGATGATTATGGGTATGGTTGCCTACTGCATGTCCTTCAAATAAAATCCGTTCATATACTACAGGGTAATCAACCACATTTTTGCCAATACAGAAAAATGTAGCCTTAGCCCCCACTTTTTGCAGTTCATCCAGTACAAAGGGTGTAATAAAAGGATGTGGCCCATCATCAAAGGTGAGATAAAGAATTTTTTCAGTTCCCGGAATAGACCAGGTTCCGCCTTTATATAATAACCGGAGCCATTTAGGCGTTTTTACAAAATACATAACTCAATTTAATTTTTTTCATTTTAAACGCTTTCAATAACCGTTGGTCATAGATTAACAAAATTATAAAAGATGAAACCAAACCACTTATTACTTGCAACTATTGCAACTTCGGTAATGTTTTTTACCTCTTGCAAAAAAACTGACACTGCTCCTCCTGAGTCAGAAATTGAAACCACATTTAAATTATCTGCTGACCAGGCTATTGCTGACAACCTAACAGAAGATGCCACCGATGTAATGATGGGGGTAGCCGAAGAAAAAGGCTTAACCGGGGGCCGTGGTGCCGGCGTTGACCCCGCACCGGATAACTTCATTTGTGCGACAGTCACAGTAACTCCTCAATCAGGTTTCCCAAGAACTGTAGTTATCGATTTCGGCCCTTTACCAGGTTGTACCGCACCAAATGGGATCACGAGAAGCGGGATCATACGTGTGGTTATCTCTGATTCTTTAAATCATCCACAAAGTAACGCAGTAATGACTTTCACCAATTACCGGGTGAATGGTTACCTTAAGGAAGGAACTATTACCTGGACCAATACCAGCACTGCCTCTGTAAAAAGCTGGAGAAGAGAAGTATCAAACGGGAAGATTACCGCTCCTAATGGCACCTGGTGGTTACATAATGGTGTAAAAGAAGTTGTACAAACAGCAGGTGTGGGAACTCCTCATAATCCAGCAGATGATATTTTCAGGATCACAGGTCATGGTACCACAACCAATTCAGTTGGACGTACACGTAGTCACCTGATCACCGAAGCTTTACAAAAGAAATGGATTTGTCGTTGGATTGATAAAGGAAAAATCCGTTTTGAAGGTCCTAATCATTTTGCTATACTTGATTTCGGTAATGGGGATTGCAACAACCAGGCAACCATCACTATTGATGGACAGGTTACTCACAATATTATTTTACCGGGTTAATCTTAGTGTTAGTTTAAGTTTGAAAACGCTGCAGCGCTCTGCAGCGTTTTTTTATACCCACGTTAATCAAGCGCTATTTACCAGCTACCTTATCTTTGTGCTCCCAAATAAAAAAGAGTATGATGCAAACAGATAAAGTACGTGTTCGATTTGCCCCCAGTCCTACCGGTGGTCTTCACCTCGGAGGTGTACGCACTGTACTTTATAATTACCTGTTTGCGCGCCAGGCCGGTGGACGTTTCATTTTGAGAATAGAAGATACTGATCAATCACGCTATGTGGAAGGTGCAGAGAGTTATATACATGAATGCCTGGAATGGTGTGGCCTGTTACCAGATGAAGGCACCGCAGCCGGTGGAGAATATGGCCCATACCGCCAAAGTGAAAGGAAAGATTTATACCGTCAATATGCTGAGCAGCTTGTTACCGGAGGACATGCTTATTACGCCTTTGACACGCCGGAGGAAATTGATGCTATGCGCGAATCACTAAAAGAAACGGGTAGTCATAGCCTGCAATATGATCACCACGTACGCATGAAGATGCAGAATTCCCTGAATTTGCCGGCTGAAGAAACGATTCAGAAAATTGATTCAGGTATACCCTACGTCATACGCCTCAAAGTATTACCAGGCGAAACAATTGTCTTCCAGGATATGATACGCGGAGAAATATCCTTTGATACAGAAAATGTGGATGACAAAGTTTTGCTGAAGGCAGACGGGATGCCCACTTATCACCTGGCAGTAGTGGTAGATGATTATCTCATGCAAATCAGCCATGCTTTCCGGGGAGAAGAGTGGTTACCAAGCGCCCCGATCCACATACTGCTCTGGAAACACCTGTTTGGGTTGAACGCAATGCCAGAGTGGGCGCATCTTCCATTGATACTAAAACCGGATGGGCATGGGAAACTCAGTAAACGCGACGGGGACCGCCTTGGATTTCCTGTATATGCCATAGACTGGAAAGATCCTGCCACCGGCCATCTGACTAAAGGTTTTAAAGAAATCGGTTTTTTACCGGAGGCATTTTTAAACCTGCTGGCTGTGCTGGGTTGGAACGACGGATCTGAACAGGAATTATTTTCACTGGAAGAATTGATAGAAAAATTTTCTATAGGGAGAGTGCATAAAGGTGGGGCCAAATTTGATTTTGAAAAGGCAAAATGGTATAACCACGAATGGATCAAAAGCCTTCCCGCCACAAATTATGCAAACAGGGTAAAAGATATTTTTATTGAAAAGGGCTATCACATTACTGATGAAACCTATTTCCTGCAGGTATTGGAACTGGTAAAAGAAAGATGCTTTTTATTACCTGACTTTTTTGACCAGGCGGCTTTCTTTTTTCACACTCCTGACACCTGGGACCTTCCGGCAGTGAAACCAAAATGGAATGAAGACAAAAAGAATTTCTTCCTGCAACTTATTACAATACTGCGTGACCTGCCGAATTTTGCTCCGGCGAACATTGAACAAGGCTTTAAAAATCTGGCAACCGGCCAGAATCAAAAGCCCGGAGAGTTCCAGCTTCCGTTCAGGGTGATGCTGGTAGGTGGAAAGTTTGGCCCGCCGGTCTTCGAGATTGCTTCCATGATCGGAAAAGAGGAAACTATAAAAAGGATACAACTGTTTCTTTCAATTATATGATATCCGCATAACAATAAACTTCGATTTGTACATTTGATGAATTAAATTATTATGGCACCAAGACCAATACGCGTATTAGTTGCAAAAGTAGGTTTAGATGGACATGACCGCGGTGCCAAGATCATTGCAACCGCCTTGAGAGATGCAGGGATGGAAGTGATTTATACAGGTTTACGCCAGACACCGGAAATGGTAGTGAATGCCGCTCTCCAGGAAGATGCAGACGCCATTGGAGTAAGTATACTCAGCGGCGCACATATGACTGTCTTCCCAAAGATTATGGAACTTTTGAAAAAGAAAGGAATGAATGATGTCTTACTGACTGGTGGCGGCATAATACCTGATGAAGATATGGTTGCCCTGCAGGCGCAGGGAGTAGGTAAACTTTTCCCGCCGGGCACTACCACAACCAATATTGCTGAATATATCAAAGAATGGGTGAGCCAGCACCGTAACTTTTAATTTACATACTATGAACTATACGACATTACTTTCGACGCTTGAAAACGGGATATTAACGATTACGATTAACCGCCCTGAAAAACTGAATGCCCTCAACAAAACGGTTATCCAGGAATTATCCGGTGTGTTAGATGAAGTGATCAGTAATCATGATATTAAAGGAGCCATCCTGACGGGAAGCGGACAAAAAGCTTTTGTAGCAGGAGCAGATATCAGCGAGTTTCTTTCACTAGAAAAGGCAGGCGGAAAACTCCTCGCTCAAAAAGGACAGGAAGATGTGTTTTCAAAAATAGAAAATTCCCCGAAGCCAATTATAGCTGCGGTGAATGGCTTTGCCCTCGGTGGTGGTTGCGAACTGGCGATGGCGTGTCATTTCAGGTTGGCAGCAACGCACGCTAAATTCGGCCAGCCCGAAGTAAACCTGGGATTGATTCCCGGATATGGTGGTACCCAACGCCTAACTCAACTGGTTGGCAAAGGAAAAGCCATGGAACTGATGATGACAGGTAATATGGTAGAAGCAGAGGAAGCAAAAACCCTTGGGTTGGTAAATCACGTAACTGCACCAGAAGAACTCCTGGTTAAAACCAATGAACTCTTAAAGCTCATTCTTACTAAAGCTCCACGGGCGATAGAAAAAGTTATCAGTCTTACAAATATTGCTGCCTATGGAGGTGGGGAGGGTTTACAAAAAGAGGTGGAAGCTTTCGGAGAATTATTCGATACTACCGATGCTAAAGAAGGAGCAACGGCGTTCCTGGAAAAGAGAAAGCCGGTTTTCACCGGCAAATAATTCAGTATATATCAATTACTTTAACAAACCGGCCGCGGTAATAATTATTCAGCGCGGTAAGTGCCACTCCATAAGCTTTACCTGATGTAGAATGAAGGAACC
>JBKJUT010000242.1:0-8723 GCA_046590515.1 Ferruginibacter sp. | reverse complement strand
GGTTGATACGATTGGCAGCATTGCCCCGGGTATTTCCGTAAAAACAGTGTCAGATGGCTATGCTACCCTGGATTTTTTGCAAAAACAGACCCCTCCATTTCCCTGTCTCCTCATTCTGGATCTGAATATGCCAGGCCTGAATGGTAAGGAAGTTATTGAGCGGCTTAAAGGAAATGAGGATTTCAAATCTATGCCAATAGTTGTATTTACTACTTCTTCAAATCCTGTTGATAAAGCTGATTGTGCTAAATTTGGTGTTGACCTTTTCACTAAGCCTATGGACCTCAAAGAACTTGACCTGATAGCCGGTCAACTCCTTGAATATTGTAAATAAAAATTCTGATTTAATATCTGATAAATAATTTGCCTCCTATGCCTGAGACTGCAGAAAATGAAATGTATGCCTTGCTTTTAGAAGCCGGCAAATCTATAACTTCAGAAGTAGAACTGGAGAAACTCGTTCAAAAAATTACAGACATCGGAACTGAACTGAGCGGAGCACAGTTTGGTGCATTTTTTTATAACACTTTAAATAAAGAAGGGGAAAATTATATACTTTATACAATCTCCGGTGTGCCCAGGGAAGCTTTTTCAAAATTCCCAATGCCGCGTAATACGGCTATTTTTCATCCTACCTTTGCCGGCCTTAGTACAGTACGCTACGATGATGTAACAAAACAGAAACATTATGGCCAGATGGAGCCGCATTTTGGTATGCCTAAAGGTCACTTACCTGTAACCAGTTACCTGGCAACCCCGGTAATATCCCCTGTAACTAAAGAAGTGATTGGCGGTTTGTTTTTTGGTCATTCGGAGCCTGGCATATTTTCAGAACGAAGTGAAAAACTAATTGAAGGAGTAGCTACCCAGGCTGCCATCGCAATGGATAATGCACAGTTATTCCAGGCTAATAAAAAAGCAGAAAAGGTTTTAAATGAGCAAAAAGAACGTTACCGCAACATTTTTCATTCTGCCACAGATGCCATGATCATTTTTGATAATGGAGGTGAGGTTTTGGAAGCAAACCTGGCTGCTTCAGAAATGTTGGGTTATAGTATCGAAAATTTAACCAGGAAAAGTGGCCAGAGTTTATTTCCGGGTACGGGTGAATTATTTTCAGCTATTGCCAGTATAACCGGTTCTGGAAGACAATTCCAGGGACTCGGAAAAGTGTTATCGGCTAATGAGAAAGAACTGGATGTAAGAATAAACGCCTCCCAGTTTATATATAGGGAAACTTTGCAGCTATTGATGGTTATGAATCGTTCAGAGGCAGACAAACAATTGGAAGAAGAGCTGGTTAAAAGTGAGGTTTTTGCTGATACAATAGCAAACGTCTCACCTGTAACGTTATGGATGACCAATCAAAACGGGGAAACCATTTACATTAACCAGGCCTGGACCGACATGGTTGGTGGCCGGGTTGAGGATCACCTGGGCACAGGCTGGCTTAATGCAATAGTTGAATCAGACAGGGAAAGTGCCAGCCAGAAATTTATTGAGTCATTTGCAGAAAGAAAAGTATACGACCATGATTTCCGAATACGCAGAAAAGACGGAGCCATTCGTTGGTCAACAACTGTAGGTGGGCCTTATTTTCTGCCTGATGGAAGTTTCGGAGGATTTGCCGGGTCACTTACAGATATTACAGAACGCAAACTTTCAGAAGAGAAATTATTCAGCCAGAACACATTAATAAATACTATTACTAATAATACGATGCAGGCATTATTCCTGATGGATAGCAGGCAGCACTGTACCTATATGAACCCAGCGGCTGAACTAATGACGGGTTTTAAACTCGAAGAAGTCCTTGAAAAACCATTACATTATTATGTACACCATACTCACCCTGACGGACGTCACTTTCCCATTGAGGATTGTCTTATAGACAGGGCGTTGCCAACACGGATGCAAACTACAGGGGAAGAAGTATTTATCAGAAAAAATGGAGAATTTTTTCCTGTAGCTTTTGTTGCCAGCCCTATTATTGAAAATGGTATTCCAATAGGCACAGTAATCGAGGCACGGGATACTACAGAAGAAAAGCGGATTCACGAATCTTTACGTAACAAGGAAAAGGAAGCAATGACGATGCTGGAACAAAAAGTAAAAGAGCGTACAGCTGAACTGGAAAAAATTAATTTTGAGCTGATGCAGTTTACCTCAGTTGCCAGTCATGATTTGAAAGAACCTGTCCGTAAAGTTGCCATATTCAGCCAACGGGCAAAAGATATCGCTAAAGAATTTGCCAATGATCATTTCCATAATAGTATGGACAACGTGATTAAATCTGCCAAGCGGATGGCCATGCTGATCGATGACCTGCTGGAATTTGCCCGCATATCTCAAACCAATCTTACTTTCCAACCAGTTGATTTAAACAGTTTACTGGTACAGATAAAAGATGACCTGCAGGTTGCCATAGCTGAAAAAAAAGCTACGATAGATTTTGAACCCCTGCCCATAATCAATGGTATTGAAATTCAATTAGGCCAGGTTTTTCAAAACCTTATCAGCAATTCCCTGAAATTTTCTCATCCCGATAGAAGTCCATTAATAAAGATAACTTCAGAAATAAAGGAGGATCGGCTTATTATACATTATACTGACAATGGGATAGGTTTCGAAAATGATTTATCTGAACGGATTTTTGAGTTATTTGAACGCCTTCACAATAAAGGGCAATTCGAAGGCACCGGCATCGGGCTCGCCATTGCAAAGAAAATTATTATGTTGCATGAAGGAGAAATAACTGCAACGGGCGTACGCGGTGAAGGAGCACATTTTACCATCACCCTGCCTTACCAGTCGCAGGTAAATAATTAGTTTTCCCTCAAACATACCGTGGCGCCTGAACAATCCCTGGATCTGAAATCCTGGATGACTGTAAAATTCCAGGTACTATATTATAGATAAAATATAAAGGGCAACCATATTATATGATTGCCCTTGCAGCGGAGAGAGAGGGATTCGAACCCCCGGAAGCTTGCACTTCAACGGTTTTCAAGACCGCCGCATTCGACCGCTCTGCCATCTCTCCGCGGCAAAAGTAAGGGTAGAATGTTTCAGTAACAAAAAATTATTTAAAGTGTTTGAAAGAAGGGCACATGGGATATTAATATAATGTATATACTCCTTCGGGTATGCCAGGTCAGGGCTCTGTTTTGTCTTTTACCACTACCAGGTCTTTAACCTCCACCGTCATTGGCATGATCCCTACCTGCAGTATGGCTCTTTTACCACGTAACTCTTTCACTACACCTACCTGTCGGTTCTGTTTCATCTTCACTTTATCGCCCACCTGGATGTCTCCTCCTATTTCGACAAATTTATCATTCAGTTTCTTCATTTGCTTCCCCGAAATGAGTTTGTCTTTCTGACTGTACAATAAGGCCTGAATCATTTTTACTGCCTCTCCCTTATCTTCTGCCCGGCGCCATTCAACCAGCATGGCTTTGAGTCTGCGCTCCATATCTTTTAAATAGACAAGTTTTTCCTCGCTTAACCTGTTCTGGTGTTTAAGTATCTCCACTTCCTGTTGATGAGTTTCTCTTTCAATTACCTGTTGCATTTCTTTTCTCAGGCGTTCATTTTCCCGTAATAATAAATTCAAAGAATCTTTTTCTTTGTCAATTTTCTGAAGGTCCTGTTCTGTCCGGTTCAGCAGCTTGTCCAGCCGGAAATGATCATCCTCCACGAGTTTGCGGGCGCGCGCAATAAGTTTTTTATCCAGGCCTATTCTTTCGGCAATTGAAAAAGTATAAGAACTACCGGGCTTGCCCACCTGCAATTTGTACAGTGGCAATAGATTTTTCTCATCAAACTGCATAGCTCCGTTCACTATACCCTTCACTTTATTTGCCATCACCTTCAGGTTAAGGTAATGAGTTGTAACGATACCCATTGCATGTTTAAAAGCCAGCTCTTCCATGATCACTTCTGCAAATGCTCCCCCCAGACTAGGGTCACTGCCACTTCCCAACTCATCTATAAAAAATAATGTTTTACCATTGGCATGTTCCAGGAAATATTTCATATTCTTCAACTGGGAGGAATAGGTGCTCAATTCAAATTCCAGGCTCTGGGTATCCCCGATATGGATCATCAGTTGTTTAAATATTCCCATTTCACTATCAGGACTAACCGATACAAGCAATCCTGCCTGCAGCATCACCTGCAACAGGCCGGTAGTTTTTAGCGTAACCGTCTTACCACCTGCGTTAGGGCCACTTATTACCAAAATACGCTGATCATCATCCAGCCGGAGATTAACAGGAATGGTAGCTTTACCGGCAGCCCTGTTATATAATAACAGCAAAGGGTGTACGGCATTTACCAGGTTCACTACCGCCCGGTCTTTTACTACAGGCAGATGGCCATCTATATCCCTCGCCAGTTGAGCCTTAGCCTGGATAAAATCAAATTCTCCTGCCAGTATATGATAAGTTTTAAGCAAAGGCGCAAATACACTCAGGCGTTCAGTCAGTTTTTTCAGAACCCGGTATACCTCCCGCGTTTCTTCATATTCAAGGGAAAAAATAGCATTGTTTATTTCGGTAGTCTCCTCAGGTTCAATAAAACTCGTGCGGCGACTGTCGCTCTCACCGTGTAATACTCCCTTAATCATTCTTTTCTGTTCGGCCATTACCGCAAGCACCCGGCGGCCATTCATAAAGCTTTCTTCAATGTCAGCCAGGTAGCCTTGTTTATTAAGCCTGCTGACGATTCGGTCAAACATCCTGCGTAATTCATTCCGTTTGCGGAACAGGTTCATGCGTATCGAAGCAAGTTCTGCACTGGCAGAATCCTTTACCAATCCACCTTCATCCAGTATTTCATCTATGGATTTCCTGATTGACTTTTCTTCATATGTATCCTCAATAACAAGTGAAAGTCCTGGGTATAAAATTCTTCTTTCCTCATCGAACCACCTGAATATGCCTGAAGCATTTTCTGCCAGGCGTCTAACAAGCAGGAATTGCTCCCCGGTTAATGACGCACCGGGAATTCCCAACAATTTTAATTCTTTGGAAATATTCAAAGTAAAGTTTCCCGGGAAATGCTGGCCGCCACCCAATAAGATTTTGTACTCGTTTGCCTGTCCCAATTCTTTAAGAATCTGTTCTTTTTTTGTATGGATCCTGAGGAATAATGAACGGTCTTTTGCATATTCTGTTTTGCAGTGAGCCGCCAGCAGCTCCTTTATTTTATTAAACTCAAGTTGTTGTAAGGTGGATTCGGGGAAAAACTTCATGCATTCATTTATTGAACTGCAAAGTTACTATCTCCTCTCCACCTGGCACGAATGACCTTCAATTGATATATCTGGATTTTTTTAAGGCAATTGCCTTCTTTGGCAAGATGGTTGCGGAGTATTTGATGATTTCAATGCATATAACCTGCCCCCCAGGTAAAACATTAATTGCATTTTTAGTTATAACTCATACCGTGCAAGGCGGTCGTTAATATATTATATGTATGAATGATAATAATAATCAGAACCAGGTAGCTACACTTGGAAACGGATGCTTTTGGTGTACCGAGGCCATTTTTCAAAGATTACAAGGTTTGATAAAAGTAGAGAGCGGTTATAGCGGTGGTGATATGGCAAACCCAGACTATAATACAGTCTGCACAGGAGTAACAGGTCACGCAGAATGTCTCCAGCTTACATTTGACCCCTCTAAGATTACGTTTCGTGAACTGCTGGAAGTTTTCTGGGAAACACATGATCCCACTACATTAAACCGTCAGGGAAACGATATTGGCTCTCAATACCGCAGCGTAGTTTTCTACCATGATGAAGCTCAAAAAGAAACTGCAGAAGCCTTTATTACAGAACTTGATAAATCAGGGTTTTTTAAGAAACCAATAGTAACTACGCTTGAACCCTTTATTAAATTTTACCCGGCCGAACCTTATCACCAGCAATATTTTAATGAGAATATTACAGCGCCTTATTGCCAGTTCGTTGTAAAACCAAAACTTGATAAATTTAAAAAACGCTTTGAGCAAAAATTGAAAGAAGGAATGTAATTACTCTTTTTGTACCTCGCGTAATTCAAGCATATTTAGACTGTTGGGAAAAAACCGGAATATATTTTTGTGTACAAGGTGAATCACCATATCGTACCATAAAGGAACTACCGGCGCGTCTTCCACGATCATCCTGTCAAGCTTCCTGTATAATTGATATCGCGCTGTATCATTGGTTTGTGATAGTGCTTCCTCATAAATTTTATCATAAGCCTTGTTATGATAACGGGTATAATTAGGAGGAGCTGGATTTTTACCATAAAATACGCTAAGATAATTTTCCGCGTCGGGGTAATCAGCAATCCAGCTTCCACGAAAAAACAATGCCTGTGACTTACTGGTTTGCTCCAGTAATAAACTTTTCTGTACTGCCTCCACCTGTATATTAATTCCCACCTGCCGCAATTCATTGGCGATATAAGCGCCCAGGTTTGCATATTGTGGAATGGTTAATAATTTTATTGGTTTATTACTGTTATAACCCGCTTCCTCCAGCAACTGACGGGATTTGACCGGATCATAATTATAACCCGGTACCAATTCTGCATTAAATGAGGGCAAACCCTGCGGTATAAAACCGCTGCCGGCTGCTGTACCGATTGAATTACGCAGGTAAAGCATCATTTTTTTCCTGTCTATTCCATAATTAATGGCCTGGCGCACCTTTCGGGAACGCAAAGCCGAAGTTGCCAGCAAAGGATTTGAAGTGTCTGCCAGTATTCCCAGGTATTCAATATTCAGGTAAGGATGTTTCTGTAATTCGATAACTCCTTCCCACTCCTTCTTGAGGTTGCCGGTCTTGGTTAACACCTCGTCTTTAAATGAAGCCTCTATATCATTAATAAAATCTAACCTGCCCTGGCGGAATTCCAGGAATTCACTGGCTTTACTGTCATAAAAACTCACTTTTATGCCGTCAAGAAATGGTAAAGATTTTCCCGTGGAATCCTTTTCCCAATATCGTGGGTTCTTTGCCAATATTAAGGCCTGTCCTTCTTCCCAGGCAATGAACCTGAAAGGACCGCTACCAACGGGGTGATGCCTCGTTTCGTTGCCATATCCTTCAATAGCCTCACGGGCTACCACTGAACAATACTGCATACTCAATAAACCCAGGACAGGCTGAAAAGGCCGTTCCAGTTTTATCTGGAAAGTTGAATCATCAAGGGCGAGGAAGGGTTGTACAGTATCAACCCTGTTATTAAAGATCCAATTGCCAGGACTGGCGACGGACCTGTCTATAATTCTGCCCAGGCTGTATACCACATCTTCTGCTGTTATCTTCCTTCCTTTCCCGCCCGCAAAAACCGGGTCATCGTGAAAGAAAACATCGTCGCGCAATTTAAATGTAAGCACTTTGTTATTGTTGGAGAATTCCCAGCTTTTGGCAAGTGAAGGTTTAATATTCATGTCAGCATCCACTTCCACCAGGGTGTTGAACAACTGGTGTACGGCCCACATTATAGATTGGTTTTTAGCAAAGGCAGGATCAAGAGAGGCAATGCCACTGCTTTCATTATATCTGAATATTTTTTTCCCGGGATGTTTGTGCCCGTTGCATCCTGCGAGCCACATCACCAGAACTCCGAAAAATAATAACCGACAATGCATAGTGAAAGTTAAACTGTTTCCGTTTATGTAAAAAAGTAAAAGGGAACCAAACAAACAATAGTTTTGTATTATTGAATATATCCCGGGTCAATTTACACATTAAATATGAGCAGCATGAGGAGCATTATGATACTGATATTTCTTGCACCAGGTTTTGGGTTTTCACAGACTTCCCAAAAATTTACTCACCAGGATACCTTGCGAGGTACCGATGGGCCGTTCCGCAGCAGCTGGAATGTGCTTCAATATAACCTGACGGTTCAACCAGATTTTAATTATAAAACCATCAAAGGAAAAAACCTAGTCACTTTTTATGACAATGGTGTAACCACAATGCAGATAGACCTTCAACAGCCAATGCAACTGGATAGTGCCATTTCGGATAACCGTAACCTTTATTTCCGGAGAGAGGGAAATGTATACTGGATAATGTTACGCGATTCAGCCGCCTTAAATGGCTTTGTACCTGGGCAACAATCCGTGTTACTTTATTTTCATGGCAAACCCAGGGAAGCTACCCGCCCACCCTGGGATGGTGGATGGACCTGGAAAAAGGATTCACAAGGAAACCCCTGGATGAGTGTGTCATGCCAGGGCCTGGGTGCAAGTGTGTGGTATCCCTGCAAAGATATACAAAGTGATGAACCGGATAACGGGGCGCAACTGAATATCATTGTGCCGGATACCCTGGTTGGTATAGGTAACGGGCGTCTTATAGCCGAAGAAAGCGCGTCTAAGGGTTTCCGTATGTATTCCTGGAAAGTCAAAAACCCCATTAATAACTACAACCTGGTTCCATATATCGGGAAGTATTCACACTTTCATGAAACATACCCTGGAAAATCAGGTAAACTTGATATGGATTATTGGGTGCTGACCAATCACCTGGAAAAAGCAAAGCACCAGTTCCGGGATGCACCTCTTATGATGAAAGCCTTCGAATACTGGATGGGCCCCTACCCGTTTTACGAAGACGGCTATAAACTGGTTGAAGCGCCTTACCTGGGAATGGAACACCAAAGCGCCATCGCCTATGGTAACGATTTTAAAAACGGATACCTTGGCCGGGATCT
>JBKJUT010000277.1:0-4793 GCA_046590515.1 Ferruginibacter sp. | reverse complement strand
TTTTAGAACTGGCAGTACCGGGGACAGGGTTTACCAGTATTTCTATGATACCCCTACTATAAAAGGAATTTTACAACAATACAATTTAAACCTGTTGCATTGCATTCAAAAAAAATTTGGTGAACCCCAAATTGAATTAGATACAATAATGCTTGCATCCAGCCCAAACCTGGATAAATGATAAACAAAAGCCTGTTTATTTTGTTTATTCCTGTTAAGTGACAAAATAAACATTGCAAATCTTAAATTCTCCTTATGAATATAATTGCTGTAGCAGGTGCTACAGGAAATCTTGGACAACGAATAGTTAGATCTTTGTTGGTTCACCAGGCAATTGTTCACGTAATAGCAAGGTCGGGTAGTGATGATAAAATTCTCAGGCAACTGGAGAAGGATGGTGCGGTTATCTTTAAAATTGATAAATGGGAGGTTGGTGAACTTGAAAAAGCATGTACAGGTGCTATGTGCGTCATTTCTGCCCTGGCAGGTTTAAGGCATGTTATAATTGATGCGCAAAAAATTTTACTTGAGGCTGCCATAGCCGCCGAGGTGCCACGCTTTATTCCATCAGATTATTCCCTGGATTTTACAAAATTTTCACCTGGAGAAAACCGTAATCTTGACATCCGGCGGGAATTTCACCACATACTCGATAATACTTCTATAAAGGCAACCTCGATATTTAACGGGGCATTTGCTGATTTGTTATTGAAGGAAATGCCTGTGATCTTTATTGAATCCAGGCGAATATTATATTGGGGCGATCCAGATTTTCCCTGGCATTTTACCACGATACAAAACACGGCTGAATATACTGCACATGCAGCCTTAGACTCAAATACTCCCCGTTACCTTCATATAGCGGGCGACCGGATAAGCGTAAAGGAAATACAAAAAATCATGAGCGACATAAGTAAACAAAAGTTCCGCCGTGTTAGACCAGGAGGTAAGTCCCTGTTGGGATTTTTTATAAAAATAACAAAGACTTTCGCTCCAGGTAAAGATGAATTATACCCTCCGTGGCAAGGAATGCAATACATGCATAATATGATTGACCGCCGGTCCTATATTAAAACACTCGATAATTCCCGGTATCCCCAAATAAGCTGGACTTCAATCAGACAAATGCTTCAGCAAAATTATGCCAGTAAAGAATAGTTACTGTTTGCCTGAATGATGAGATTTATATTCTATTCCTAATCCTTTATATATTCATTTTAATAACTTAATTTTCAATTGGCTTTCTACAATTCAAATCTTCCTTTAAAAATTAATTAAACATATATGAGCCAAATTTTTATTAACCTGGCAGTAAGTGACCTGGCCAAATCAGTTGAACTTTACTCAGGTATGGGCTTTATAAACAATCCACAGTTTTCAGATGATTCCGGTAAATGCATGGTATGGAACGAGCATATTATGGTTATGATTCTGACGCATGAAAAATTTAAATCTTTTGCGACCAGGCCTTTAGCTGATACGCGCAATGAAATAGCTGCTATTTATTCCCTATCTGTAGAAAACCTTGATAAAATAAATCAAATAGTGGATGGAGGCCTGGAAGCAGGAGCCATTGAGCCTACAGGATTAAAAGATTATGGCTTTATGCAGCAACGCACCCTTGAAGATTTTGATGGTCATACCTGGGAAATTTTCTGCATGGACATATCCAAATTTCCGCAACCTGGAGAAAACCCAGGCCAATAACAAATTATAATAAATGAAAAGCGATGCTACTACTGTAGAAGATTATATCAAACAAGCCCCTGCTGACAGACAGGAAGCGCTCATACAATTACGCACTCTTTGTAAAAATACCTTAACCGGCTACCAGGAAAAAATGACTTCGACCGGACCAACCTATCAAAAAGATAAGGGAATGGAAATAGCTTTCTCCAGCCAGAAAATCCATATCTGTTTTTATTGCCTGGTTCACGAAGTAATGAAAGCAAATAAAGATTTACTAAATGGTTTGAATCACGGCAAAGGGGTAATTCGCTTCTCCAACCCGGCCAAAATTAATTTTGAAGTAATTAAGAAATTATTGGTTGCTACTGCAGGCTCTGATAGTTTACCTTGTTGAAATAGTTAAATCCAATAAATAAAGGCAAACTGCTACTATGGAGGTAAAAGGAAATATACTTGATGCGCAAACCCGCTGTATACATTTCCATAGTGAAAAAGATATAATCGCCATCAAATTCAAATGTTGCGGCGATTATTACCCCTGCTTCGAATGTCACAGGGAAGCCGTTTCTCATGAAACAGAAAGATGGTCTAAAGTGGATTTTGATGAGATCGCTGTACTTTGCGGGCAGTGCCAATACGAACTCCAAATTTCAGAATACCTGGAGTCAAATAATATGTGCCCGCATTGCCAGGCAGCGTTTAATCCTAATTGCAGCAAGCACTATTACCTGTACTTTGAAGTATAGCAGCTCACATTTTTTTTGCAGAGTTAGAAAAAATTAAAATCAATATCATCGTAAATTGAACGGCCGGCTTTACCAATAATAACCTAAACCACAATGTTTGATTTCAGAATTTGCTTATTGCTGTTGATATCCTCCTGCCACCAGCCCAGGAAACTGCAACCAAAAGTAGCAGATACAGTATTACTCAGCAAGCCTGTGATCCAGGAGGATTCTTTGGCGTTCAGCCGTACTGTATTAAAATTAATCAAGCACAAATCATATGATTCACTTGCCCAATTCATACATCCTGAATCAGGTTTACGGTTTTCGCCGCAGGGATGGGTTGTACCAGGTGATAAAGTGTTAAGCAAGGAAGCATTCCTGGCAGCTCTGACTTCCCGACTGCATTTCTGGGGTGAAGCTGCCGGCAGTGGAGATAGTATCAATTTATCAATGCCGGATTATTTTACAAAGTATGTGTATGATGTCGACTTTGCTAACGCTCCTGTTTTATCTCTAAACACTATTCATAACACTGAAGGATCACTTGAAAACATGAAAAAAGTGTATGATCCACTTGTATTTTCAGAAAGTTATTTCCCGGGATTTGAAAAGAAATATGATGGGATGGATTGGCGTGCTCTTCGCCTTGTCTACCAGAATTACCAGGGTCGCACCTACCTGGTTGGGATTATACATGCGGCCTGGGCTCCATAAAAATGCCGGGCTATTTACCCGGCATCTTAACCTGTTATTAAACTTTTTAAAAATTACTGCTTTACTAATTTTATGCTGAACTGCTCTCCGCCGGATCTGGTAAGCCTCAGGAAATAAAGTCCGGGGGGTAAACCTGGCAGATTCATTTGAACTGCTACTTCGTTTTTCAATTTCGTGGTTTGCAATACACGCCCTGTTACATCCACTAATTCAACCATAGCAATGTTTGAAAGATTGCTGACGTTCAGAATGTTTGAAATAGGATTAGGCCCGGCTTTAACCAGGTTATCCAATTGCTGCAGGGTTACTTTTCTTATATCAGAATAACCGGTATGACTATCCTCGTACACTGTTTTAACCCGGTAGAAATAAGTGCCGGGTAAACTCAAAGGATCCTGATGATGATAACTTTTACCGGAAGTTGCTGAGCCGGCCGACGCAAAAGAAACCAGGTGATGAAAACGCAATCCATCCAGGCTTCTTTCCACTTCAAAATGATGCACGTTGGCTTCAGACTGAGTAATCAGTTTTACGAGGCTTGTATTGCCAGACAAAGTAACCTGGAAGCTGGATCCATTACTTGCCAGCACGATATTACTGGCTTCACTCTCATTATTGTTTTTATCCAACGCATTCACTGTAAAATAACTGTTTAGCTGGTCTGCGGCAGGAACAAATAATTTTGTACCGTATAATATTCCATAAATTTTCCGTGCATCGTGTGCATAGGAATTTACTTCATTGATATTATTAAAACGGTAAACAATGTATTTGCGTGGCAAGTCACCGTCAGCGGCTGCGGCAGGAACATCCCACCGGAGAGTGTCTCCGTCCTGTACAATATTTGTAGGTGGATTAGGGCATATGGCATCTTTAAATGCCAATACCGGTGGAAGCGCGTTATAGGTATAATTGTTATTCTGCAGGTTTGTCTTGATGGCAAATGAATCACCTACCAGGTATTTACTGCTATACATTATCTGGCCTTTAACCTGGTTGTAATTTGGGCTAAGGTTCGTATTGATCTGGTTAGTAATTTCTTTAACAGGCCAGGCACCATTTGCTGCGCTGAGTTTATGCAGGCCAATTCCGATGTATACCGGCCGGTCGTATAAAGTACCCTGGTCATTCCACCATTTGGATAAGGCCATATAATCCTGGGGCCCTGAAATCTTCCAGTATAATTGCGGGGCAATATAATCCACCTTGCCAGCCTGCATCCAGGCAATGGGATCGCAATAGATATCATTGTAAGAAGACTGACCGGTTATACCTGCCGGCACTCCCACCTTCCAGATTCCAAATGGACTCACACCAAACAATACATTGCGGTTAGCCGCAGTATTTATGAGCGTAAGGGTATCATACACCTTGGCAATTAACTGGTTTACGTTATTGCGGCGCCAGTCTTTAAGCAGTGGAATACCCGTTGGATTGTTGTTTACATAGGTAGCACTATCGTGATTAGTGATCGCAGCGGGATAAAAGTAATCATCAAAATGAATACCATCCACGTCGTAGCGGGTTGCAATGTCCGCAATCACATTGGTGAGATAAGTGCGTACTTCCGGTAAACCGGGGTTCAGTAATGTAATTCCACTTACTACAAATGTCCATGCAGGGTTTAATACTGCCACATGGTTTGCAGCCAGGGTTGGAGTA